>CALHMM010000090.1 GCA_938034715.1 Minisyncoccota bacterium | reverse complement strand
TTTTTGATTGATAAATGAAATGATTTTTACCATATAGATACAGTATATCACGAGATAAACTATTACATAACTTGCTTTATTTATTGACAAATCTAGCACAACTCAGGTATGCTATGTACTAGTTATGCAGTAAATGTATTTGCATATAATGCCTTGGTGGCGGAACTGGTAGACGCGCTGGACTCAAAATCCAGTTGTAGCAATACAGTGTGGGTTCAAGTCCCACCCGAGGCACACGAAATCTCCTTGTGGTCTTATAATATCATGGATTATAATCCTACCGAGCTCAAGGCTGGTATAACGACCAAGTGGAGCAAATGTCATTGCTATTTTAGCGGTTTTTTTTTGCTAATTCGACCGTGTTTTCTAAAAGGCATGCAATTGTTACAGGACCTACCCCTCCTGGGACAGTTGAGAGAAAATCCGCTTTTTTAGCAACACTCTTCACTTCTATATCACCTACAGCTTCACCCTTTACTTCCGTGACACCGCCATCTATGACGATCGCACCTTGCTTGATGTACTGTCCTGTTATCACCCCTGGATTCCCGCAGGCAGTAAAAACAACATCAGCACTTTGAACCACTTTTTTCATTTGCACGACGCTGTCACTGGGTATTTTGTGGATAACCATGCCTTCTCTGGTACAAGCTGCAATCATTGCTCTGGTAAAAATATCAGAGTTTCCGATAATGACAGCATCTAGGCCAGCAAGCTCTCTACCTGATTCTTGTGCTAGTGTGATCAGTGCATGTGGGAATACTGGATAAATCGTATCTTCTCCTTGGATAAATTTTTCGATATTTGTGCTGTGAAATCCGTCGACATCCTTTTTCTCACCCATTGCTGAAATAATAGAAGGCGTATCAAACCCCTGTGGTAGAGGTAATTGGATTAATATACCATCAATATCGTCGTCATCTTTGAGGAATTCTACTGTAGTAACTACATCTTTTTGCGAAGCACTAGCATCAAGGAAATACTTATGGAAATCTATCCCGGATTTTTTTGCAGCTTTTTCTTTTAGCTTTACATAGAGATGCGAAGCGTAATCATCTCCAACAAGTACTACTGCAAGTGATGGTGGTCGATCGAAATCTATAATCTGAGCGCGGATCAGATCATATCTCTCTAGTGCAATTTTTTTTCCATCAAGTATTTTCATGTGTTATTTGTCTATAGTTTTTACCGTTTATTTTTTGTGAAATTATTCACTAGGCTATTCTACCGTAACAGATTTTGCTAGATTTCGCGGCTGATCCACATCAAGCCCGCGATGAACCCCGACGTAATACGAGAGCAGCTGCAGTGGCACCACACTGAGTAATGGGGTGAGTAATTCGATTGTTTTTGGCGTTATAATCGCGTCATTGGATTGCGCCATTGCTTGTTTTGCTCCTGGGGTGGAGATGACAATCACTTTTCCATCTCGCGCTCTAATCTCTTGTATGCCACTGAGTGTTTTTTCATAGACGCTATCGTTGGGCGCTATTATAACACTGGGGAAATTTTTATCAATAAGCGCAATTGGACCATGCTTGAGCTCTCCCATAGGATAGCTTTCTGCATGAACGTAGGAAATTTCCTTAATCTTTAGAGCTCCTTCTATAGCTATCGGGAAACTGTACTTCCTGCCAAGGTAAAAGAAATTCTCATATTTCCCGTATTTTTTGGCAATTTTCTTGATTTCTTTTTTTGCATTGATAATTTTCTCTACTTTTTTGGGAATTTTTTTTAGTTCCGTGAGTATATTCTTCCCCTGCGAGAGTGACATCGATCTCTGCCTCCCTAAAAATACTGTCAGCAATACAAGTATGGTTAGTTGTGATGTGAATGCCTTAGTACTAGCTACGCCAATTTCTGGCCCAGCATGATTATAAATCCCCGCATCTGTCTCTCGAGCTATAGTTGAACCAACAGCATTAATGATGCCAAGTGTGAGCGCACCTTTTTGTTTTGCCTCGCGTATTGCCGCTAGTGTGTCCGCTGTTTCTCCTGATTGTGAGATTGCGATCACGGCAGTTTTTTCATCGAGAAGCGGTTCACGATATCGGAATTCGCTGGCGTATTCAACTTCTGTGGGTATGCCAGCAAATTCTTCAAACATATATTCTCCGATAAGAGCAGCGTTATACGACGTTCCACATGAGACAAAGATTATTCTTTTGATACTGCGTAATTGCTTCTGTACGGACTGCAATCCTCCGAGCTTTACCTTTCCATTTAGTAGATCGATACGCCCACGCATTGCATCCGTTATCGCAGAAGGTTGTTCATGTATTTCTTTGAGCATAAAGTGATCAAAGCCCTCCTTTTGGGCTTGTGCTTGATCCCATTGTAGTAACTCTTCTCGTTTTTTTGTCTTGATGCGTGACATGTTCTCTACATGATAACCCTTTGGCGTCATCACGACCATTTCACCGTCATCAATGTAGACAACACGCTTAGTATGCGAAACGATAGCACTCGCGTCACTTGCTAAGATAAATCCTTCATCTGCGACACCTAGCACAAGTGGCGAACTTTGTTTGAGGGCGATTAATTTATCAGGGTGGTCATTATGAAATGTAACGATACTGTATGCACCCTTCAGCCTCCTTGCCGCTCTTGATACCGACTCTTCAAAGTCATGTTTTTTATATTCCATTTCGATTAGATGAGCAACGACTTCCGAGTCTGTATCACTCGTAAAGACATGTCCTTTCTTAGCAAGTAGATCTTTCAACTGTTGGTAGTTCTCGATGATGCCATTGTGGACGAGGTTGATCTTTCCTGCTTTATGCGGATGTGCATTTCTTACACTTGGTTTGCCGTGCGTTGCCCAGCGAGTAT
>CALHMM010000089.1 GCA_938034715.1 Minisyncoccota bacterium | reverse complement strand
GCTGCTGCAGTTGTTGCCTATGAACCTGACGACTATCTGCTCGCACGAGAAAATCTTTCACGAGAACAAATTTCTAGTACGATAAGGCTGCTTACGACTGGAATTACGCTGGCAGAGGATGTGGAATTTTCTGGACTAAGTGACGAGAGAGACATCGTGCTCAAAACTGCCACAGGAAATGCCCAATTAGCAGATATTGGAAACATACAAGTGCAGGGTAGCGGCGACGCATTGCCACTCGATGCACTAGGCTCATTACGATTAAAAGAAAACATCACAAAGATAACACGGGAAGATTATGACCGTGCAGTCACTCTTACCGCAGGTATAAAAGTTGGCGGGAACTTAAACGACGTAAATAATGATATTGCAACAATTCTCGATGAGGAGATGGAGCTACCGCGTGGCTACTCATGGAGTAGTGGGGGAGCAAACGAAGAAAACAATGAGTCAGTAGCTTCAATAATTCAAGGCATGGGTCTCGCTGGAGCGTTAATTTTTCTCACACTTATCGTACATCTACGGTCTTATCGTAAGGCAGCAATTGTCCTGCTGACCATACCTCTAGCAATTAGTGGCGTATTCATCATTTTTGGCATTATAGGCATCCCGCTCTCATTTCCCTCACTAATTGGTGTTCTGGCATTATTTGGAATTGTTGTAAACAATGCCATTATTATCATCTCTCAGATCAATGCAAATAGAGAAGTAGGACTTTCTTTTCATGAATCAGTGATCAGTGGCTCTACCAGTCGTTTAGAACCTATATTGCTCTCTTCGATGACGACGATTATAGGCCTCGTACCCATCACACTCAGTGATCCTGTCTGGCAAGGCTTGGGAGGGGCAATTATTTCTGGCCTAATCTTCTCGGGAACGATTATGCTATTCTTTATTCCGACAGTGTACTACATCATGATGCGAGACGAGGATATAGAAAGAATCGCTCAATAAAATAAAAACCCTCATGCTGAGGGTTTTTCAGTGTTAACAATAATAACGAGGTATAATACTGTCAGAGAAAATCACATAAATGTAAACGATTATAAAATCATGTCTAAAAAATACTTAATACGAATAAGTGGCGTGGTTGCTAGTGTGGCGATCATTGGACTTTTGGTTCGTCTTGAGTTATTGAGTGATGCAAGAAGGTATTTTATTCCTATCATTCTTTTTCTTCTTACGGTGTGGTGCTTTTTTATATGGAGGGCACTAAATACCTTACCATCACAAAAAGAAAAAAAACAAAGTAATTTAGATAAAACTTCAAGTCTCTTTCCGCAGAAAGTAAACACGGTGATTGTAGTAAGTCTATTGACTACATTTATTTTCTTGGGGCTTTTGGACATCCACAAGCAGTCTCTCGTGGACGAGCCGTTGTGGATATTTGACCGTGTAGAGAGGTATTCCCACAGAATCGTTGACGGCAATCTTGAACTCTCACGACCAAGCGACAAGCCGGGTTTAACTGTCTCACTTCTGGCAAGTGCAGCTCTGTTCAAATATCCCACACCAAGCGCACTGGAAGCAACTATAACGCCTGAAATCAGGGAGGAGCTATTTGCTTTGATGCGTACACCAATTTTTTTATTTGTAACTCTCCTTATATTCCTTTTCTATCGGTCATTACGTTCGTTTGTTGGCGGTGATATCGCCCTGGTCACTCTGGGGCTGATCACGTTATCCCCAGTACTTCTGGGGATGAGTAGGATAATCAATCCTGATGCGATCCTATGGGTATTATTGCCACTGTCCATCTTTACATTTGCTCAAGCATTGCAAAATCCTACAAAAAAAACGATACTCTACGCTGGCCTAATATTTGGTTTGGCCTTACTAACCAAATATATTGCAAATATTCTTTTAATATTCTTCCCTGTGATGATCGTACTGTGGCTGTTGTACACAGCAAAGCCCACTGACAAAAGCAGTGAACTACAAAGCAGACTCGTATTAATGAGTCAGGTATTTGCACTGATCATCTCAGTAGGTGTCATTCTTTTTTGTATCGCACTCCCAAGTACATGGGTGGAGCCACTGGATATTCTCAAAGGGACAGTCCTTTCCCAAGCCTTTGGATCGCTTGGATTACCGTGGGTTATCGCCATGATTACTCTCTACGCTGATATATTTGCTCGAAAAAAATCCTTTTGTACACAAATATTGCAGGCGCTAGTAAGATGGAGTAAATTCATCGCGCCTTCACTTGCGGTAATAATGATTGCTACAATCGGGTTTGTCTTTTGGAGTGCGCACGCAAATACGATAATTGATTACTATACTGCACTACGTTCACCCAAGAGTGTAGTCGACAATACAAATCTACTGACGGTATATTTCACAGGTTTCTATGTTCTGATTTTTGGGGTAGGCATACCAATTCTTGTAGGATCCATAATTGGACTGATCTCTTTGTTGAACGTAAGAAAGTTGCAAGTGCAAGATGTGCGCATCCGCTACAGTGTAGTTGTCGCAGGTCTGTTCATCCTCTTTTATTACGCTGGGCATGTCGTCAGTGGCGTAGCGCCGATCTTGCGTTATCAGATCGTTGTGTTTCCTCTATTGATCTTGATCGCAGCTTACGGTATCGTGCTACTTTTCGCTAATCTATCATCTGTTCGAACAAATGTATTTCTAGCAATTACAGCATTACTACTTGGCTACGAAATTGTTCAAGTAAAGCCATTTTATATGAGTTATGCCAGCAGCCTGCTACCTGACGGTGACGTACTCAATATCAAAGACATGGGAGATGGTAGTTATCAAATAGCACAGTATATCAATAGCTTGCCAAACAACAAAGAACTATCAATCTGGGCTGACAAAGCAGGGATTTGCGCCATGATCTCAGCTCGGTGTACAACGACGGTAGATGCTACGCGCATCAAAGAACAAAATCTTACTTTTGACTATTTCATTATTACAAAGGGGAGGGAATTTCTGATTAGCAGAGATGATCGTACACAGAGACGGCGCTCTGCAGCTCCAGAGATAAGTCTCGCATTTGAGAGTCTCTATACCTCAGATCATAAGCCCGTGTATGAAATCACACCCGGGAATAATCAACAAAACTACATCCGCATCTTTGACAGTGGGGCAATCCAATACGCCAACAAAAGAGACCAGTAAAGACAAGCATGTAAAGTCAGCTTGACTTTTTAGCGTCGTAGAGATAATATGAAGATATTATGAATGAAAAAATAGTATCAAATTGTGTTTTGACATGCCGAAAGGCTAACAACGTGACACAGCAGGGACTAGCGGATGCTGTGAACGTTACGCGTCAGACAATTATTGCTATAGAAAAAGGAAATTATACACCTTCAGTTTTATTGGCGCTAAAAATCGCCAATCATTTCAAAAAACCACTTGAAAGCGTATTCTATTTAAAAAAATAAATTATGGCACCAAAGATTACAAAAGAAATAGCTGTCGGCGTATTACTCCTATTGATACTTTCAATTTGCTACATGGGATTTTTGCCACAAAGTATGAAGATGATGACGCACACGGCTCTTGTAGTTGTTTTTGGTATTGTCGCGTCCTTAATCTGGTATGAAAAACCTGCAGATGAGAGAGAACAATCACACAAGCTCGTCTCTGCACAGGTCGCCTTTACCGCGGGTGGGTTGGTGCTAGTGGGTACAATTGTTTATGGAGGCCTTACAGCAACGCAGATACATCCTTCAATTTACCTTTCTTTTGGTGCAATGGTCCTCGGTAAAATTCTTGGCAGGTTATGGGCTAGTCGATATAGGTAATTATATGTAAAGTAGGCTTGACATTAAAATACATCAAGATATAATAAAGAAACAGTAATAAGTAAATAAAATTTATGAAAATACTTTTAGCAATCATCGTTGTCGCTGTACTCGCAGGGGGATACTATATCATAGGAAACGGACAAAAAATTACAGAAGAGACAGCAAAAGAAACAGCAGCGACAGCCACAGAAATTGCCACACAAAAAACCAAAGAAGTAGTAACTGATAGCGGTGCGCAGGCTATTGAGGCTGGTAAAGAAGTCATAGAACAAACAACAGAAGAAGTCATGGACAAAGGGAAAGAAGTCGTCGAAAACACTGTTGAAAAAGCAACTGACCAAGCAAAAGAGACTGTAGGCAATGCAGTTGTGGAAGCAGGAGAAAAAGTTCTGGGGGAACAGGGATCTGGAGCTGGAACATTTGAAGACTATTCAGCAGAAAAAATTGCAGCAAGTGGCGGGGCAGTAATTGATTTTGCTGCAGATTGGTGTCCTTCATGTCGCGCATTTGAAAGAGATGTCGAGAGTAACAAACAAGATATCCCACAGGGACTTACAATCTTGCGAGCTGATTTTGATACTGAGCTTGACTTGCGGAAAAAATATGGCGTTACACAACAACACACCTTCGTGCAAGTTGATGCTAGTGGGGAAGAGATTACGAAGTGGGTTGGAAGCCCGACACTTGAATCACTTCTGTCAAAGGTACAGTAGCTCAGAACGATAAATAATCCTTTACAACAATAGATGACTCTGTTACTTGTATCTTTTATTGCTGGCATGCTCACTGTTCTTGCGCCATGCATACTACCACTACTTCCAATCATCATTGGTGGAAGTATTTCGGATACGCAGACACGGTGGAAGCCCTTTATCATCACAGCCTCCCTTGCAGTAAGCATCATCTTTTTTACGTTGATTCTGAAAGCAACTACTGCATTTATAGACATTCCACCACAATTTTGGAAAGGTGTTTCAGGTGGTATCTTGATCTTTTTTGGAGTGATAACACTCTTTCCTGAAATTTGGGAATATTTCGCAAAAAATTTCACTCCCAAAAAGGCAAATAGACTACTGGCAAGCGGAACAAAAAGTAAGAGCATTTGGGGCGACATCACAATCGGTGCAGCTTTAGGTCCTGTCTTTAGCTCATGTTCTCCAACTTATGCAGTAATTATCGCACTAGTTTTGCCTGAAAGTTTTCACAGAGGACTTATTTATTTGATTGCCTATGTGGTAGGACTTTCAGTTGTGCTATTGCTAATAGCATTTATTGGTCAAAGACTAACGAAAAAACTAGAAGGAGTAGCCAATCCAAAAGGACTCTTTAAACGATTTTTGGGTGTACTATTTATCGCTGTAGGTTTTGCTGTATTTTTTGGTTATGATAAAGCAATTGAAGGGAGGATTCTAGATACAGGCATCTACGATGGAATAAGTGATATCGAAGGCAGCCTTATCGATAAAGCAGACATTGATTTCTAGTCACAAAATGCTGAGTGAGGTATAATGGAATTCATAGTATAAACTTCAATAGTTAATAAATATTAGATCAAAGAGATGAAGAAAATGACAAATAGTGGTTTAGTAATTGTATTCGCACTTCTGCTTGTAGGGTGCGGACAAGACGACGTAAAAGTAATCGATGATGTATCTCAAAACCCAGAAGTTTCAATCAATGCCCCTTCAGAAGCAACAAATGATATAGTAATAGGGCAAGAAATTACAGAAGAAGCGCAAGATCAAGGAGCTAAGGTGCTAAATGCATCAGATGTGGAGCCAATTGAGCTAGTTGATGTTTCTGGTGGGAATGCGTCTGGGGATGCTTGGACTGTTCTTGGCTCTGATGGGAAGACCTATCACCAAGTAATGGCAAAGAATATGCCTACATTAAACGGTACTGACTTCTATGAAGGTTGGTTAGTAAGGGACCCATCTACTGGTGATTTTATATCAACAGGTAAAATGGTTGAAACTGGAAAAGACGGTGAATTCCTTTTGGAATTTAATGCTGAGGGTGATCTAACAGATCACAAAAAAGTTGTGATAACACTTGAGCCAGATGACGGTGATCCCGCTCCAGCAGCTCACATCATAGAGAACTAGGGACTCATTTAATTCTCGATAGCAAGCCAGAGGAAAAGTCGAGATGCTCTCGACTTTTTCTTATGACATGCCCTAACTATGAGCAGTTTCGTCGCCAGGACGAGCTAAAAAGCGTATATACCTTTAAACAATAAGTATTGCATCTATGACAAACGATAAAAAAGCAGTCAAATTGCACGAAGAAAATGGAGGTAAAATTGCAGTACAGGGAAAGGTGTCACTTGAGTCACGCGAAGATTTGGCATTGGCATACACGCCAGGAGTAGCCGCTGCATGCCGCGAAATAGCAGATAATCCAAGTCGTGTCTACGACCTAACAACTAAGGCAAATATGGTTGCTGTCGTTACCGATGGAAGCGCAGTGCTTGGTCTCGGTGATATTGGTCCCCTAGCAGCACTGCCAGTGATGGAAGGAAAGGCAGCAATTTTCAAGCGTTTCGGTGGTGTCGATGCATTCCCAATATGTCTCGACACACAAGACACCGAAGAGATTATTGCAACAATCAAAGCGATATCTCCAGGATTCGGAGGGATAAACCTTGAAGACATCGCAGCACCGCGATGTTTTGAGATTGAACAGCGATTGCAAAAAGAACTTGATATCCCAGTGATGCATGACGATCAACACGGCACAGCAATCGTAGTACTTGCTGGACTAATCAATGCAACAAAGCTAGCTGATAAAGATCTTAATGCATGTTATATTGTTGTAAACGGAGTCGGTTCAGCTGGAGTGGCAATTATGAAATTGATAAAGGCCTACGCACCAGATGCTTCCATTACCGCACTTGATAGCAAAGGTATCATTTGTGATCAGAGAACAGACCTCAATTCTTCAAAGAAAGAACTGATAGACGAAAATTTAGTGATAGCCCACAAAAATGGCGACCTCATGACCGCTGTTAAAGACGCAGACATATTTCTCGGTGTAAGCAAGGGAAATGTGCTCAATGCCGAGCATATCGCCCAGATGAACGATAAATCAATCGTCTTTGCCATGGCAAATCCTGATCCAGAAATTCTTCCTGATGTAGCAGAAAAAGCAGGTGTCTATATCATGGCTACTGGCCGGAGCGACTTCGCGAACCAGATAAACAATAGCCTCGTTTTTCCAGGTCTTTTTGCAGGAATGTTAAAAATACAAAAAACAAAAAAGCTGCAATTCTCTCAAGAGATCTACATCGCTGCAGCAAAATCAGTCGCTAAATGTGTGCAAAACCCAACCAGAGAACAAATTATTCCAGACCCCTTTGATGAGAATGTGCCTCAAGCCATCATTTCAGCAATTATGAAGCATGTCTAGTATCTTTAGCTGATCAAAGCTAGGAGGCTACTCTTGCGCAGGGAATCAACACTAGTATGGAAAAAGGACTATATTTATGGTAAAATAATCATACTTAATGATCATCAGGGGTGTGGTTGTTAGCCATAATTATAATAGAAATCCTACACATTTTCACGATGTGTAATTATACCTATGCAAAAACAAAACGAAACACAGCTTGAGGAACTCAATAAGTTGATCCGTTATTGGATCATAACCATGACAACAACTGCGGGCTCTGGTCACCCTTCATCCTCTATGAGCGGCGTAGAGCTCATGTCTACACTTTTCTTTAAAGGGTTTTTACGATACGATCCCAAAAAGCCAGAAAGTATAAATAATGACCGAATAATTTTCTCCAAAGGACACGCTGCTCCACTTTACTATGCGATGTGGGCCGCAGCAGGCGAAATAGAGGCTGAGGAATTAGGGACACTAAGGCAATTCTGGTCCCGGCTTGAAGGGCATCCTACTTTACATTTTCCCTTTACAGATGTTGCGACTGGATCCCTAGGCCAAGGACTCTCAGTTGGACTTGGTATGGCACTCGCAGCAGATAAATTAGATAAGGTAGGGACGTACACGTGGGTCTTTCTAGGTGATAGTGAAATGGCGGAAGGGCAAATTTGGGAGGCAATGGAACTTGCTGCTTACTATAAATGTCATAACCTCAAAGCGATTGTAGACGTCAATAGATTAGGACAAAGAGGGCAGACAATGCTGGGGCACGATTTAGAAGTCTATAAATCGCGTGCAGAGAGCTTTGGGTGGTCTGCTTACATTGTTGATGGCCATAACATACAAGAAATTGAGGCAGCGTACAAAGAGGCTATAGAAAATACAGATAAGCCAACAATAATTTTCGCAAAAACTTTTAAGGGGAGGGGTGTGTCCTTTATAGAAGATAAAGATAATTGGCATGGTCGTGCATTAGATGAACAGGAACTACAAAAAGCGCTTAAAGAAATCGGCCCAGTCAATGAAAAATTGCGCGCATCAATTGCTCAGCCAATAATCTACAAGAAAGGGGATGAAGAAGTCACGCAAGATACGGTCAGCAAAGAACAGCAAGAATCAGGAAAATCAGCTACACCAGTCGTATACGAAGAAAAAGACACAATTTCATCACGCGAGGCTTATGGCAATGGATTAACTGAAGCCATGCAACAAAACAGCCGCATTGTTATCCTTGATGCCGAAGTAAGTAATTCCACAAAGTCAGCGACTGCAAAAAAGGTTTTTCCAGAGAGGTTTTTTGAAATGTATATTGCAGAGCAAAATATGGCTAGTGTGGCAGTCGGTCTTGCACTGCGAGGGTATGTGCCGTACGTTTCTAGTTTTGCAGCATTTCTTTCTAGAGCCCACGATCAAATCCGTATGGCGCAATTTTCCAACACACAAATGATCTGTGTTGGGACGCATCCCGGAGTATCGATTGGAGCTGATGGTAGTTCGCAGATGGCACTTGAAGATCTTGCATTTTTTCGTGCCATCCTAGGGAGTGTAGTACTTTATCCTAGCGATGCAACAAGCACGCATGCCTTAACAGTTGCATCTGCCTCACTGCCTTCAATTGTATACATTCGTGCTACGAGGGAAAGCACACCGGTGCTGTATGCTTCTGACGAAGAATTTCCTATTGGTGGGTCCAAAATTCTTTGCACAAGTATAGATGATCGCGTCACCATTGTAGCTGCGGGCATTACCGTACATGAAGCACTATTGGCTTACAAAATTCTCAAAGAGGAAGATATCGTTGTGCGAGTGATTGATGCTTATTCTATAAAACCTATTGATGCAAGAAGTATCCGCGCAGCTGCTGCAGATACGCACAATCTCATCGTCGTGGAAGATCATTATCCAGAGGGCGGGTTAGGA
>CALHMM010000088.1 GCA_938034715.1 Minisyncoccota bacterium | reverse complement strand
GTTTTTGGTCTACTGTGATCTGGAAACTTTTGCTATTATAGGGAGGTATTATTTGAAGATCTATATGATAAAATCTGAGGCCAAAAAAAGGATTGACATGCTTTCTGCGGAAGTAGATCGTTTGCGACATGCCTACCATGTCGATGATGATCCTCAGGCGGATGATGTGGTTTATAGTGCACTTATGACTGAGCTTGTGGCGCTTGAGAGTGCATTTCCCGAATTGGTGTTGATTAGTAGTCCTTCGCAGCGTGTGGCTGGTAGTCCATTGGAGAAGTTTCACAAAATTCATCATAAACACCGTCAGTGGTCACTTGGCGATGTCTTTGATCTGGAGGATTTGAAATCTTGGATGAAAAAGACGCAGCGTGCTATAGAAAAGCTCGATAAAAGTTATACGTTGCGCCAAAAAAAAGAATACTGCTGTGAGGTGAAGATTGATGGATTGAAAGTAATTCTCACTTATGAAAAAGGTGTCCTCGTTTCTGGTGCTACAAGAGGGGACGGACGTATCGGGGAGGATGTTACACACAACATCAGAACAATTCAGAGTATCCCACTCAAGCTATCTGAGCCAGTAGATATGATTGTTGTTGGTGAGGTGTGGCTTGGTGAAAGTGAACTGGAGAAAATTAATGTCCAAAGACGTGAGGACGACCTACCATTGTATGCAAATACGAGAAATGTGGCAGCTGGTACCATACGACAATTGGATTCTCGTGTAGCTGCATCGAGGAACTTATCGACATTTATGTATGCTATCGAGGAAATTTCTGTAGGTGACTCGTCAATAGTAGAGCCACGGACACAAGAAGATGTTCTGACTGTTTTAAAAAGATGTGGTTTTAAGATCAATCCTTTGTACAAGGTGTGTAGCAATGTAGAAGAAATCCAAGATTTTTATGAACAGTGGATTGCGCATCGCGGGGAGAAAGATTATGGCATTGATGGGCTGGTTATTAAAATAAATGATATTGCGCTTGGGGAGGCTCTCGGTCATACAGGGAAGTCACCGCGTGGGGCAGTGGCATACAAATTTCCAGCTGAGCGCACGACAACAGTGGTGGAAGATATTGCCGTGCAAATTGGCAGAACTGGTGTCGTCACGCCTGTGGCGCATTTGCGCGCTGTTCAAGTCGCAAATACTACAGTATCTCGCGCTACACTCCATAATGAAGAAGAGATCAAGCGACTTGACGTACGGATCGGTGATACAGTAGTGATCCAAAAAGCAGGGGACATTATCCCAGAAATTGTCGAAGTGCTCACAAACATGAGAAGTGGTGACGAGAGGAAATTTGATATGCTCAGCGCTGCTCGTGAAGCATGCGGGGGAGAGGTCGTTAAGGAGGAAATCGGGAATCGAGGAAAGGATGGTAGTATAAAAAGTAGTAAAAAAAGTGCGGCATACTACTGCGTCAATCGAAATATGTCGGCGATCGTTCGGGAAAGTATCTCACACTTTGTGAGCAAAAAGGGTATGAATATTGACGGTTTGGGAGAAAAAATCGTAGATCAGCTTATGGATGCTGGGCTCGTAGAAAATGCAGGGGATATTTTTGGTTTGCAATATGAGCAACTTATTACACTGGAGCGATTTGAAGCAAAATCAGTTCAAAATGTAATGAGCGCAATCGAACGTAGTAAAAAGGTTTCCGTTGAGAAGTTTATTTTTGCGCTGGGTATCCGCTATGTAGGTGAAGAGACAGGTGTGTTGATCGCAAAAGAGCTATCGCAATCAGATCACATATCTACTGGAAAACAAATCAAAACACCAAGTGATCTTTTTGCTGTGTTGTCTGGGGTAAAGTCTGCCCAGTGGGAGGTTATCGATGGGATTGGGAGTCGTGTGGCGCAGAGTTTATGTGATTGGTTTAGTATGGAACATCATGGGAAGATGCTGGAAAAGATGACTGTGGGTGGCGTGCAACTAGAAAATCAGTCGACTCAGAAAAATGTAGGGACTCTAGATGGGAAAATCTTTGTTGTGACAGGGACACTCCCCACGCTTTCTCGCGATGTAGCAAAGGAATTGATTCGTAGTGCTGGGGGGAAAGTAGCGGCGAGTGTGAGTGCAAAGACTGATTTCTTGTTAGCAGGGGAAAAGGCAGGGTCAAAATTAGATAAGGCCAAGGATTTGGGTGTTGGAGTGATCGATGAGAAGACATTCCAGAGCATGCTATAATAGTGTTATAAATGCTAATTTGTCGATATGGAAGAACAAACCATTGCCGGAAAACAGATCTCTACGGAAGGTGCTAAGACTGCACAGAATGTGACGAAATCACCATATGTGAGTTTCTGGGTTCGATTTGCTGCATTCTCGATTGATAGTGCTATCGTTAGTTTGATTAGCTTTATTGGATTTATCCCGATTGGCATTTTACTCTCATTTGGAAGTGCAGAAGCTGAAATTTTAGGCGGTATTGTGCAGTTGCTGTTTTTCTTGATGAGTCCTGCGTATTTCATCTATTTTACTCACAAATCTCAATCCACCTGGGGTAAGCGGTATATCGGTATCAAGGTCCTTGCTGAAGATGGATATAAATTGGGTCTCGGTAAGATAGTTCTGCGTGAGACTGTGGGGCGAATAGTAAATATGTTTACGATGTATATCGGATATATCATTGCTGTCTTTACTGCCAAGAAACAGGGACTACATGATATGATATCTGGGTCAGTTGTTGTACCAATTGATCCACAAAAAGAGATCAGCAGAGGCAGGGTCGCATTTGGTGTAATCGTTGGTTTTTTGCCTCTGATTGTGGTTGGGTTGCTGATTATTGGACTGGCAAGTGCTTTTTATTTTGGCTTTTAAGAATATGACAGAAATTACTAAAAAGGAGATCGATGTCGTTGCAGGGTTAGCGCAACTTGCATTGACTGATCAAGAAAAAGAGATGTTTCGATCAAACATGGAGGATGTGCTGGGGTATTTTGATATTCTTTCTCAGGTGGATACAGATAATGTGCCTGAAATAGGACATATTACAGGGATGAAAGATGTGTACCGAGCTGATGTCGTAGCTGACGCTTCACTTGTTGATAAGGAGGCTATTATGGCTAATGCATCGGTGGTGGATGAGCAAGGGCATATCGTTGTAAAGAATGTTCTGTAGAATTTTCACTCGTGGCACTTTATCTCTCTACAAGTATTTTTTGATAAAGCGTGAGTTGTTTTATAGAAAAATTTGTTGAGTCATGTAATGTATGTGAAAATAAAAGCTCAATAAACTGACATTTTTGATGAGAAGGATTTGCTTGATGTAAGATGTAGTGATATTTATATATTGATTTAGAAGAATTATTACCTATATGATCAGAGAACTTCATGAAAAACTTGTAAATGGTGAGATCACATCTGTGGCATTGACTCAGAAGTATCTTGATGCGATTTCTCCAGAGATTAATGCCTATATCTCTGTGCAAGCGCGAGATGCTCTTGATCAAGCCGCTGCTGTGGATGCAAAAATTGCTCGTGGGGAGAAAATCTCACTTCTGTGTGGTATTCCAGGTGCGATCAAAGATTTGATCAACGTAAAGGGAGCGGTTACAACTGCTGGTTCTAAAATGCTCGAACAGTATGTTTCGCCGTATGATGCCACGGTTATCGAAAAATTGAGGAGCGAACATGCGGTGTTTCTTGGGAAGGCAAACCTCGATGAGTTTGCTTGTGGTGGTTCTACTGAACACAGTGCTTATGGTGTGACGAGAAACCCGCGTGACGTTCGTCGTGTACCAGGTGGATCTAGTGGTGGGAGCGCTGCTGCGGTTGCTGCAGGAGAGGCTGTATGGTCTCTGGGCACTGATACAGGAGGATCTATACGCCAACCGTCGAGTTTCTGTGGTACTGTCGGTTTGAAGCCTACGTATGGTCGTGTTTCTCGGTATGGGGTTATCGCATATGCCTCGAGCCTTGATCAAGTAGGGCCGATCGCAAATAGTGTCGAGGATGTGGCGATTGTTCTCAGCGCA
>CALHMM010000087.1 GCA_938034715.1 Minisyncoccota bacterium | reverse complement strand
GGCTGAGTGGTCGAAGGCGCCGGTCTTGAAAACCGTAGTCCCTTCACGGGGACCGAGGGTTCGAATCCCTCCGCTTCCTCCGAATAATAAAGCACTCCGAAGGGGTGTTTTATTGTTTGGAGATACAGAGAATTCGAAGTTTAACCCAAGGGGCATAACAATGCCCGAAAGTGATAATGCTGAGTAGATCCCTCCACTTCCTCACACTATACATTTACCGCCTCGGATTATTTAGGAACCAGATCTTGTCTGTTTGTATTGCAGCTTCATACAGACAAAACGGCAATCCACCCTCTTAGGGAAAATACAAGACTTAAAAAACTATAATCACTAGTTAACAAGATAATCAATGCGTAGAAAATAGCACATTGACTATTAAATAAATTTGTGTTATCATTAAAAAGTTTTCAAAGTAGCACAAATGAAAACGACATACCCTACTTTCACAACAGTAAAATTGGAGAGACGCTAGACTATGCCTTTAGCAAGAAGAAAAATTGAAGCTTCTTCGATCAACTCGATCGAGCAACTTGTATCAGTATTGCAAGAAAAAGAACGAGAGTTAATCGAGCGTCGACAGCACCTCGAAGACGAAAAGTCGACCCTCAAAAACGATAAATCGTCAGACGAATGGGACGCCCCACATTACCGTGACAACACGCAAGCAAACTGCCAGAGTCTTGCAAACGTTGAGCGACAAATATCTGCCGTACGGTCTACGTTGAACGAAATCAGTAGTGGATTGTACAGGGGTGAATGCATCAAATGCGATGGCGAACTATCGTTCGACATCGTTGCATCGCTATTTGTTACAAAATGTGTGCATTGTCGACAAAAAGAGGAGGATAAGAGGCTACATTAAAAGAATTAGCAAAACCATATGTAAACTGAGACATCGCTCTCCAGTTTCATGAGGAACTTGACCATGAACATCACTCATGGTCTTTTTTTATATGTGAATACAGAGACTTGACATATCAACTAAAAGTGATTAAAATATCGAAGTCAGCAAGAGAATTCAAACTGACGCAAATTAACCATAGAAAATTTATCTCGAGAGGATAAGATGCCATCAAAGCCAAAAGACAATGAACCAGTAATAGCTCCCGGTAGCGATTCACCATTACTGGTGAATGGGAAAATGAGAAATCCAGCAGGTACCGCTGGCGCTCCCAAAGGTCACGATTCATTCCCCATCATGGCAAGTCATATGATCCCAGAAACATGGGATCGCGGAGAAAAAAGGATTATGTGGGCGAGGTAAATCTCTAATGATAGGCGTGGTCACTATGACCACGCCATCTCAATACTCACTCACTGTGCATCGTCACAGTTTTTTATATCCAAATTCACTTCACTTACAAAAAATACAGTCCTGATTCTGATCAATTTATACAAATACATTTTGCCAATAGGCACAGAGACTTTACATTATGATAGTCACAACATATAATACAACTGCCTGAAACAGGTTCTTTACCAATTCAAACAACGTCTAAAGGAGGACGAGATGGAAAATCACACTGCAACACAGCGATTACAAGCTGCCATAAATCATACAGGTATGCGTTATGACTTCGATGCAACTAGCATAATCATACTAGGCAAAGGAGTAAAGACAAGCAACCAAACACTAGAAGGCCACGTCATTTCTACAGAGACCGAAACGCTTTTTAACATTGCGGATGAAAATGATCAGATCGTCACACTATCTATTGATCACGACCAAGCAAAGGGAAAAGCAATACAAGATAAGATGGAGGCTCGAGATATACAAATAGCCTTCCAAAATTTCTTTTCACGACCTATAAATACTAAAAAAGAAGCGAGGCGAAGCGAGGCGCCACAACTACCCAAAGCTTCATAAATAATCTGTACAAAATTGTACAGTTCTCCACCAACCACGAGCGCCCTAAATCCATGAGAGAAAAATTAAAAATAATCCCATCCTCACAAACACCGTCATGACAGTAGGGCTGTCATGACGGACTTTTATTATGCAACGAACCGAGAGAAACACCTGTGAAATAAGCACATGTATTTGCGAGATGAGGCAGCATAAGGATTCTACATGCCTCACAGCTCTGTTGCAAAAGGTATGACGCGAGTTTACGAGCTTTGTGTCATACCCCGATGTGCTACATCAGGGTCATTGATTTCCATAGTTCAATTAATTTTTTTACTTATACGCAATATACCGTATACTACAGATAATTGATTCAAATTTATGGTTATAGCACTCGATACACTACTTACTGACCTACCCCGCATTCAAAGTAAATACTATCCCAAACTTGAAAAATTGGGACTCCTTAGCGTAGAAGACCTCCTCAGGCACTTTCCGCAACGCTATGACGATCTCTCTCAAATCTCCCCACTATCAGAGATAAAGGAAGGGAGTGCAGTCACAGTCGTTGTAACAGTAGAAAAAGTCTCAGCAAAAACGATCCCTGGCAGAAAGTTACATCTCACAAACGCAACTTTTTCAGATGCATCAGGCACCATACGAGCGATATGGTTCAACCAAAGATTTGTAGAGAAATCTCTTTCAGTCGGTAGTGAGATTCGGATGAGTGGTAAAGTAAAATCCGACAAAAACGGCTTATTTCTCAGTGCTCCTGATATCGAGAGAAGCGCTCGCGTTCCTTCTAGTACAGGGTGTATCGTGCCGATCTACGCAGAAACTGCAGGACTTTCATCCAAATGGCTAAGATGGCAAATCAAATTAATCCTTGATGCTCAAATTGATTTTCCTGACCTCATTCCAGAAAAAATACGACAAAAAGAAGATTTTCCAGATCTGCCAGAGGCTTTTCGTATTATTCATTTTCCAGAAAATGGAGCACAAGTAGAGTACGCACAACAGAGATTTGCCTTCGAAGATCTTTTTGTCCTGCAAATTTATGCTCTAAAATCTCGCGCTCTCTATGCAAGTGGGTCAGCACACGCAATCCCATTCAATGAAAAACTCATCAAAGAATTCGTCTCCACGCTCCCCTTCGACCTAACTGACGCCCAGAGAAAGGCAAGTTTTCAAATCCTGACTGATATAAGCAAAGACACACCAATGAATCGCCTCCTAAACGGCGATGTAGGTGCAGGTAAAACGCTCGTAGCAGTAATCGCAGCACTACAAGCAGCCTCTGCAGACGCTCAAATTGCATTTCTCGCACCAACAGAAGTCCTTGCCAAACAACATTTTTCTACATTTTTAGATCTCCTAGAAAAGTACGATATACCCATGTCTCTACTCACAGGATCATACAAAGTCTATGGAACATGTGCAGCTCTCGCGCAAACAACGACAAGACCGAAACTTCTAGAAAAAATTGCCTCTGGCGACATAAAAATCGTTCTTGGCACACATGCCCTTATTCAAGATGATGTGAAATTCAAAAACCTCTCTCTAGTAATCGTTGACGAGCAACAACGTTTTGGCGTAGATCAAAGAAGCGCGCTAATCGACAATGCTAGGAAAAAAGATGGCAAAAAAAAGTCTCAATCCCCCCACTTCCTCACAATGACAGCAACCCCGATTCCACGAACATTCTCTCTCGCATTATTTGGTGACCTACACGTTTCACTTTTAGACGAAAAACCCGCAAAGAGAAAAGAGATAAAAACTGCAATTGTCACACCAAGTAAACAAAAGCAGATCTATAGCTTCATTACCGATGAGCTCTCAGCTGGAAGACAAGGATATGTAATCCTACCGCTAGTTGAGCAAAGCAAAGCTCTTGCAAACCTCAAGGCTGCGACAGTAGAAAGGGACCGCCTCGCAAAAGATGTATTTCCTCAATTCACAATCGGGTTACTACATGGAAAAATGAAATCATCTGAGAAAGAGTCTGTCATGAAAAAGTTTAAAGCTGGAAAAATCGATTTACTCGTTTCCACATCAGTTGTAGAAGTAGGTGTCGATGTACCAAACGCAACTGTAATGATCATTGAAAACGCAGAAAGATTTGGCCTGTCACAACTTCACCAATTCCGCGGTCGAATTGGACGAAATGACCTACAATCATATTGCTTCCTTTTTAGTGCATCTAGCAATAATCAAAGATTACAGGCACTTGAAAAAAACACTGATGGATTCCGTCTCGCTGAAATTGACCTCCACTTACGAGGTCCGGGAGAATTTATCGGAAAAAGACAAAGTGGACTTCCTGACGGAGCTATGAAAAACATCGCCAATATCAAACTCGTCACAAAAACAAGAGAGGCTGCTAGGGAAATACTCACTGCAGATCCTGGATTAAAAAAGCAAGCTTCTCTCAAAAATGCCTTGCAGAGATTTGAAAAGAGAGTGCATATGGAATAAAAACCTAGTGCTCAGACTCCTCTTTAGCTGACTTTTCATCAGTCACTTCAAATTCATCAAGAACATGCTTGTAAACATTAACCAGCTTTTGTGCACAGACTTGAACCGTAAAAAACTCTCGAGCGCGATTTCTCGCAGCTACAGAAAGAGAATCTCTAAATTCCTGATCAAATGCAATACGCTCTAGCGCATAAGTGAAATCACCGACAACCTCCTTCACCAATATCCCACTTATACCATCTTCGACAATATCTCTTACCCCACTAGACCGTACTGCAACAATCGGGACACCACAGTACATCGCTTCAGTGATGATTGTTCCTTGTGTTTCCGAAGTAGAGGCATAAACAAACACGTCCGAAGCGTGTAGATAATGCTTCACGTCACTACGCTCAAGCTTTCCCGGAAAAACAACGCGGTGCAAAACTTCCTTTGAGAGAAATAGTTCTTCCAATTCTTCACGCAAGTCACCATCGCCACAAAAAAGAAAATACACATGCGGGTGACTTTTCAAAAACCTTGCAATCACCCGTGCAAGAAACAAAACATTTTTTTCTTGTGATAGCCTTGAAATACTTACAAGCAAATGAGCTTCCTTTGGAATGTCATACTTCTCCCGGATCGGCACTGGATCTGGATTGGCAAAAAGGTTTTCATCAACTCCTGAAGCTACAATACTCACACGATCATGTTTAACTACTTCACCAAGAATTGACTGTACAGACTTTGTTGGAAAAATAACATGATCCACAGTGTTTGCAAAATGTGCCGCATTATCTATTACCCACTTTGATGCAATTTTTTCTGGAATAAATGATACATAATGCGCATAAGAATCATAAAAAGAATGCCACGTAAACACGATCGGAATCTTTTTCTTACGTGCCCATCGTTTTGCTTGGGTACCCAGTATGTTTGGATGCTGAGCATGGATAATGTCAAAATCGAGTTTACCGATAATACGATCAACCTCAGGCGAAATTGGTAACGCCAAAGAAAATGGCACTTTCGTTGGCACATCAACAGAGGGGTATCGAAATATATATTCATCTGCAAATGCCTCATCACCCTTCCAATGAGGTGCAAAAATAAATACTTCGTGACCCATGTTGCGAAGACCTCTAGCGAACCCATCTACAGAGGTACTAACACCGTATGGATTTGGTAAGTAATTATTAGTAAAAAAAGCGATTCGCATAAAAATAATTTATGATTTCTACGAAATTCTCAGTGAATTATCCTCTAAAAAATCTGTGATTTCTTCAAAAATGTAGTGGTTCTTTTTATCTGCGATGAAATTATGATATGCCTTTTTAATCATGAGAGTTGATACATGTGATTTTGTAAGTCCTCGTTCAAGCAAAGCCATACTATTGCGAGCAATCAAATGATCATGTTGCGACTGGATAATAAAGCATGGAGCTTGAATTGTCCAAAGCATCCTCGTAGCCGACCTAATAGCGTAGAGAGCTTCGAAAGCACTATCATATGGATACTTATCATAAGCGATAAGTTCAGACATACCCCTCTCGTTTCCCAAAATCTTTGGATAATACTTTTTTTTATATGGACGAAAGGTTTTCAGAACGTTAACGATGTAATAACCAATCCTCTCATATCGCATACGATAAGGTGTTCCCATCAATACAATACCAGCCACGTCAGGAAACCGAAATGCAACGTGTAGCGCCAAAGAGCCACCTGTCGACATTCCACCTACATAAACACGGCTGTGTGATTCAGAAAGTCTACGATACGCATCAACTACATCACCAAGCCAATCCTGCCATACGAGCCCCTCCAAGTCTTCTGGCCGCGTACCATGACCAGAGAGAAGAGGGGCTAAAACACTATAGCCTTTTGCTTGTAAATGCTTACCGAGTGCGCGCATTTCATAAGGCGTCGAAGACCAACCATGAATAAGCAGTACAGCGTAATCAGTAGCTCCGTCAAAGTAAAATGGCTCATTAATATGAGAAGGATCATCAATTTCCACTTCACGTCGCTTCTGTCGAGACTGCTTGATAGTCTGGCGCATATTGCATATGTTACAACTACATAAAAACTTACAGAACCATATAAGCATTGTACAAACATTATACTGCACAGGCAAACAAAAACCGGCAGAAAAATCCATTTTCTACCGATCACACTTCACCAAAAAAATTTTTTACCACGTCCAACCTATGTTTATTCCACTTCCAAAAATCATTGATTCATCGCAGGAATCTTTCATCATACCCAGGTGTCCAGCGATGACAAACTGATATGCAAATTGTTTTCGGCCGTCAACCTCAGCCACTAACGGACTATGGAAGCCTATATCACACACCTCCATTAGCTGAATACCTGAGTACAAATTTACAGGATCGGTCTCACTAATCTCCAAGGTAAAATTTAATTCTTCAAGGCCCAATATTTCAACAATTTGAACCATGAGCTTACCAGTCAGAAGTGTACTCAGCTCACCGTCAAAAGCTGGAAGCCTTCCATCAATCTGTCGGGAATTAAAAACACCACCGACAAAAACATTCACAGATTCATCATGCCAAGAAGGATGGAATTCAAGGATCCTCAAATCTGCGTGAGTTTTAACACCATATTGCTGATAGGAATCAGCAAAAGACGTCGTCACAATCTCGACATCGCGGTGGTAAAAATCCAATCCATATCGGAGACCAGATTTTTCATCGGACCCACCAATAGACAAGCTTATTATTGATGAACTTTCAAATTGAGAAGTATTTCCAGTATCGGCTTGATTCACACGCAATTCCAACATGTCGATAAGCTCAGGAAAATCTGAACCGAAACGCAGTGCTCCACCGATCTGATTATACATCCCTCCTCTGGCTTCTACACTCAAACCTGTTTTCCAGTCATCGAAATGACTATCGGAAAAAACTGGAGATGCCATGAACGTTAAACTACAACAAAACAAGGTACTATAAAATAATTTCTTCATCGTCGCCTCCCGGCATTGGAAATTCTACGCCCATTGCACGGGCGCATGGCGTAAACGTACACCGAAACCACTGAAATGTCAACAATAAGTCAAGCACGATAAGCTCACGTCAAACAACGAGTCAAGTTCCGCATGTTCATAGAGAATAATAGTCTTTATACCAATCCAAAAACCTCTCAAGACCATCTTTAAGATTCATTTCTGGAGCCCAACCCAATGCTCTCAGTTTTGAAATATCTGCATCTGTTCGCACAACATCACCAGGCTGCATAGGTAACATATTTTTCTTGCTTTCTTTCTCTGTTACAGTTTCTACAGCATGAATAAAATCCATCAATTCTACCGTAGCATCTCCTCCAATATTCACAATGTCATTCTCCATATCAGCATCGAGAACGGTGATTACCCCACTTACAATATCATCAATATACGTAAAATTTCTTTGCATCTTCCCTTGGCCAAACACATCAATCACATCACCATTCATAATTTTTTGAGGAAACAAAAACACGCCCATATCAGGACGACCCCATGGGCCATATACAGTAAAAAATCGTAGTCCGGTCGATTTCAAGCCATACACCTCTGAAAATGTATGAGCCATAAGTTCAGTCGCTTTCTTTGTAGCAGCATAAGGTGAAACAGGGTGATCTACAGGATCAGACTCGCTAAATGGTACTTTTGCGTTCGCCCCATAAACACTAGATGACGAAGCGTAGACAAAATTCTTTACATCATAATTCTGGCTAAGACTAAGTAAGTTTGTCGTCCCTACCACGTTCACATCAGCGTAAAGAGTAGGATTCTCAAGCGAAGCTCGCACACCAGCCATTGCTGCCAAGTGCAGTATCTTATCTGGCGCTTCCTTTTTAAATACATTTTCCATGAAAACTTGGTCACGTATATCTCCTTCGTAAAGAACAAACTTGTCGCTATAATCTGCCAAGAAAATTCTTATACGATCCCGTTTCAAATTTACATCGTAGTAATCATTAAAATTATCAACCAATACTACATCATCACCTCTTGCCATAAGAGAGAGCGCGCAAGCACTTCCTATAAATCCTGCTCCACCTGTAATTAAATACTTCATACAATCAACAATATCATTAGTTAAACAGTAAATTCACTAGCAAATCCTTTGCTCAGGCTTACTGTATTTCAAAGACTTACTATACCCGCAGCTCTCAAGTGCATGCAAAATAACACCACTACTCCATGCAAAAGGCGACGCGCTTTTCCAGAGTAATTTCTTGTACGGATTTGTGTCACTGCTATACGTCTCCCCAATCTCAGCATCTCGTAAAGCAATTGCCTCGATAAGCATAAAAATCTTATATCCCTGCTCTTGCAGATCATTATTATGAAACGCCTGCGCCACAAATGCTGTAATCCACAGCCAGCTTGTCTTCGTGTGATAATCTGCTATTCCCATACAGCGAACTACAGGATTGATCTTCCACCAAAGATGGCCTGATGGCACAGATCGCATGCAAACACTTTCTTTTTCATACTCTTTACGCAAAATCTTTATAATACTTTTTTTCTGCTGATCATCAGCTATACCATGAACAACTGCCAAAACATTTCCAGCCAAATCAAATGTACCACAAGCCTTCAATCGCAACTCATCGCAAAAAAAATCTCCCTGCCAAAAGTCCTTACGGATCATACGTTTTAACTTTTGCGCACGATTCGCAAATACATCCACCTCATCGTCATGTCCAGCAATCTGAGCAATGAAAACCATTGACGCAAGCGCTCGAGCATAGAGCACATTTGTATACAATACAGGACCAAATTTAAATACCGTATCCATCCAATTCCCTAAAAAATACTCACGAGAATACCCACTATAACAAGAATCGGCTTTGGCTTTTTGAACATGCCAGTCAATAGATTTGCGTATCTGCGAGTAATACTTTTCAGCAAAATCGTAGTCACGTGTTTTTTGCAAATACTCCTCTACTGCTATAACAAAAAGTAATTCACTGTCCATAGCATAAAAAGGCTTCACAAGCCCATGATATGTTGGTCGCAAACGCTTGCGCCGTATACTCTTCCCAAAAAGATATTTGACTACATTAATATCTCGTGAAATCTTACGTGGGATTTTTCCATCAGATCTCTGATAAGAAATAAAAAACTCCAAACATGCTTTGACTCGCTTATGATCACCTACAACAAGCATACCTGGAACAGCAAAAAAAGTGTCCCTCGCCCAGAAGTCACTGAAATGTGTCGGACTCGCAACTACTTTTTCATCCAAGTAACATGCCTGCAGACTCTTTTTCGCAATTTTCTTCAACTCCACAAATGTTTCCTTCACAGTGTCTTGTCAATAATTATTTCTCGATTAATGCATTAAAGATGGTTCGACTTCTTCAAAAAATTTTTCGCTTGATTTTTCTTATGCGCATTCATAGCCACGAAAATGATCAAAGCACTACCAGCTACTATCCAACCAGCCCAACTGATATACAGAGCAACTTCCTCATAAAGATATCCAAAAAAATACCCAATTGCTACAAGGGTAGAGCTCCAAAGAACACCTCCCAACAGAGAGTAAAAAATAAATTTCTTCAGATTCATTCGTGCAATACCTGCTGCAACAAAAGTAATCAAACATAATCCAGTTGTTGATTTTACGGTAAAAATCGCCTTACCACCGTGTGTGAGAAAAAAACTATGCATAGTCGAAATCATTGATTCATTCATCCCTAGATATTTACCAGGACCTCGAACAAATTGGAGCCCAAATTTTCGTCCAAGGAAGTACCACAAAAGATCACCGACCAAATCACCAATGACAGATACTGCAAGGACAGCGGGTAATGAAAAATATCCCATAGACGCAAGAAAAGCTGCAGCCATAGTGACAATTGGACCTTCAACAATCATCATAATAAACATGATGAAATAGCCATTGGTCAGCAAAAATTGCATTGTCTCATTCTCCATAATAGTATTGTAGCAGATATCAAAGTTATCTTTACCAGAAATCACAGCAATGCTATACTAAATTCCACATTCAAAATATTTACAAAATTCACTCTAAATTCCATAATGCCCTACCACTATGATAGTTCTCAAAGATTTCACTGCAAAAGTCGCTGAAGAGAATGTCCGCAAAACAATACTCAGTGATATAAATTTCACATTCAAACCAGGTCAAATCTACGCAGTTATGGGTCCAAATGGTTCCGGCAAAAGTACTCTTGCGCGCACAATTATGGGCGATCCAGCCTTCAAACTTGCAAGCAAATCTAAACTCAACCTTAATGCAAGTAAAAAACCCACCAATCTCAAAAACCTCTCGCCAAACGAAAGGGCTGCTCATGGGATTTTTTTGTCTATGCAATCGCCTCTAGAAATAGCTGGCGTTACTGTCTTTGGGCTACTGCGAGCAGCAACAAAAGACCGTGAAATAGATGGTGAAAAAATGACGGCTCTTCAGCTAAAAGAACAAATTGAAGAAATTGCTGATCAATTACACATCGCTCCAGAACTTTTGCAACGCTCGCTAAATGAGGGACTAAGTGGTGGAGAACGCAAGAAAATCGAGGTTCTTCAAATGGCAATCCTCGACCCCAAATACATCCTCTTAGATGAAATAGATACAGGCGTAGATGTCGACGCTCTCAAAACAATTGCCCAATTTCTCAAGAAATTTGTAAAAGGCACGGACAAATCAATCATCATGATCACGCACTATAA
>CALHMM010000086.1 GCA_938034715.1 Minisyncoccota bacterium | reverse complement strand
CGAAGCTGCTTAGTAGAATTAATATTGAAATCCTCCCCAGCGAGCGCATGGATCTTCCCAGTAAGCTCGTTAAGCGTTGATTTTGTTTGCTCCGAGATTTTCTCGAAAATCTGCCCGTCAAAAGCGATACCCTTACACTCCATATCAAACAACACGCGAGCAAGTGGCATTTCCAGCTCATCAAAAACCCGCCACACAGTATATCCATCTTTTGCAATCTTGTGCTGCTCTTTAGAGATCGTATCAAGCTCACCAACGACCTGATCATATACTGCAGCTAGTTGTGATACGAGCTGCATATGAGAAAAAATAGCATGATCATTGTCACGCAGTCCGAGGGAAAGTTGTTTTGCGTTTTCTGTTTCGGTTAAATCTTCTCCCGTAACATCAAAGATCAGATGAGCGAGATCAACTTTTTTTCCTGTGCGAGCGCAGTACGCCAACAGCAATACATCACGCCAGATCTTTGGCAAAGGAATTTTTGCCCTCAGACACGCATGCCATAGACTCTTCATATCATAAACGACGATGTCAGACCGATCACCGCTCAAAAATACTTCAAGCGCCTTTTCTGTCTCAATAGTATTTTCTATGTACACCACCTGCCCACCTTTCCACAAAGCAATACCGGCAAATCGATCTTGATCAAAATCAAATGAACAAAAAACTTGAGATCCTTCACTAATACCCAGAAACTCTCTAGCTTCGATTGGCGTCAGTTTTTTTCCTCCGTCTTTTGTATCACTAGCGTTCTTGGAAACTTTTTGCGTTGCAGTGTCTATACCCTCAGCAGTATCCAAACCAAGGCTTTTATCCAGGCGTTTAACGAGGCTCAAAAATTGAAATTTCTGAAATGACGTCCGAGCACCCTCGATATCGATATCACTACAAACAGAACTCTTCAAATCAAGTGATACGTCTACATCGGTACGAATCGTTCCGAGATCTTTCGATAAATACGCTTCTTCTTTATGCTCAACAAGTTTCTTTTGTAAAGCACCTTTAATCTCATCGATGTGAGCATACACACCATCGAGGTCACCGTACTCGCCCAGTAGTTTTTGAGCCCCCTTATCACCGATGCCTTTTACGCCAGGGATATTATCACTACTATCTCCACAAATACCCTTATAGTCGATAACCTGTTCAACCGTGACACCCATTTTCTCAAAAACAGCCTCTCTGTCATAAAGCACCATATCTTTGATCCCACGAGACATCGTAAATACCTGCACATGATCATCAACCAACTGAAACGTATCGCGGTCACCAGTAACAATAACTGTGTCCACTCCTTGTCTCGTTGCCTGTACACTAAGTGTGCCGATCACGTCATCTGCCTCATAATACCCCTTTTCGATGATCTCTATATTCATCGCTCGAACAATCTCTTTTACCAAGGCGAACTGCGGCTTGAGATCCTCATCCATCTCTTTACGCGTCCCTTTGTAGTCCGCATACAAATCATTACGAAACGTCTTTCCAGGCAAATCAAAGGTAGCTACGATGTAATCAGGCTGGAACTTCGCAAGAACAGTGAGTAATGTCGAAACAAAACCGTACACCGCATTCGTTGGAGTCCCATCTGAAAGCGAAAGTGGCGGCACACCATGAAAAGCGCGGTGAATAATTGCATTGCCGTCCAGTAACATGAGCTTTTTTCGCCTAGTAGTTTTTTGTGTAGTCATACCCTCATTCTACACGACCCAAGAGTTTCACGAAACAGTGGTGTCTACAAAAACACACGCTATACTCAATCACTTGACAATATAAAGAATTTATAGTTAACTATACGAAATGTTCTTTTTACTGCAAATCCACAACTGTCTCCGCTGTACGGACGACGAAGACAAATAGGTACCCATCATGAGTAATGAAACGGATTCTCTCGCGATCAAACTTGAAACGATCATCCAACAAAGTTTAGCGAAAGGCTCGGAAGTGCATCTCACAAGCCTTCTTAATCAACTAGAGGTTAGTATGATAATGACAGCCCTCAAAGAAAACGATGGCGTTGTTCAAGAATCAGCCAACCAACTTGGGATACTACGAACAACCTTGACGATGAAGTTAAGGAAATACCAAATCAACAAGTCGCAATTCAAGGGCAAAAGATCTCCCTCGTCAAAACATGACTTAGGAGAAGCAGCCTAAACACAACCAGAGCACGACAATCATTAGGTCACCAAATTTTTTTGGTGACATTTCTTTTTGCCAAATTCGTCAATTTCAATTATGGAAATTACATACGCAGAACACACAGTGAAATGTCTTTCTTGGAGCACTTTTTCCTAAAGCGAAAGTGAGCTACTATATTAATAGTAACTCCGACAAAAATAATCATGCGACAAGAGTCATTTCCGCGCATACACGAAAACCAAGAAAACCTAGCTGATCGATTTAAACAACTGATTGAGATCGTAAGAAATTTCGAAACACGCCTCGGAGAAGGTGAGATGGCGATCATCCACCATGACACAGAAAACCCTGACTACACCTACAAAGTAATCAAAGACACGAACGCACAGAAATACCTCTATCCTTACAATGACACCAATAGGGAAATGGAGATTGCCACAGAAATAAGAAAGTACGACACAGAAACGGTCCGAACACCTATGCAATACGGGATTTTCAGTGTTTTTGGAAAAAAGAAAATCGATGTATTAACTATGGAACGAATCCATGGTAACAGCATCAAAGATGTCATTGAGGGAAAGGCAAAACTTCCAGAAGGATTTGATATCGAGCTCTATTTTAAAAAACTCGAAGATCACCTAGCAATTCTTCACAAAAATAACCTTTTCCACAGAGATCTCCACGAAGGCAATATCATGTTCGAACAAGACACACACATGCCGGTCATTATAGACTTTGGAAACTCCGCTGAGGTAATGCAAGGGGAAGATCCGTACTTGCAATCTAAGCCCACTGGCGAAACAATCCGATTTCCTGACGACCAGCAGAGCTTAGAAAGAGCAAAGCAAAAATTACTCGGAAGTATTGACAAAAACTAAAAATAATGTAATAATAGTAACTTGACCAACTATGGGGAAAATTGAAATGGACAAAGTATCAAGCGAACTATTGATACAAATAAAAGCAACGTTAGCAACAAAAAAAGACGAACTCGAAAGCGATGGATACGCGAAAGTGATCGGCACAAGCTCTTACATTGTAAGAAAGGCAGGTCCTGCGACTCCAAGAACAGGTCCAGGAAACATCTCCCTGACAATCGACGAAACGGAATATCTTTTTGCTCCAGCAATCGCAAAGTAAAAAGCACCCTTCAACTATGAGGGGTGCTCTTTAAATTGTATTTATTAGTACTATTTCTCTGTGAGTACAATTCCTTCAATAACAACTGGCTCTACTGGTTTATCCCCTGGCTGCGTCTCTGCATTCTGGATCTTCTCCACAACATCCAAACCTACTGTCGTCTGACCGAAGAGTGTATACTGCGGTGGAAGCCCTACACCATTTGGACCGCTAACGATAAAAAACTGACTTCCGTTTGTGTTTGGTCCAGCATTTGCCATTGCTAGTGAACCGATCTTATACTCTCCAGCTTCTGGAAGCTCGTCAGGAAATTGATACCCAGGACCTCCAGTACCAATTCCGTCAGGATCACCGCCTTGGATCATAAAGTCCTTGATAACGCGATGAAAGATCACTCCATCATAAAACCCTTTCTTTGCTAGAGTGCAGAAATTTGCCACAGCGATCGGCGCCTTCTCCCCATCAAACTCCACCTCAATCAAGCCTTGATTCGTCGTAATTGCAGCTCCTGTGCATGTTCCCGCTAGATCCATGTCAATCGCTTCAGGGATATTTGCTTGGTCCATCATATCTTTATTATTATCTTTATTAGTAGTTGTATCATTCAGTCCTGCTTCATCCAGCGCTTGCTCTAGTCCTGCACTTTTTTTCTCCATCGCAGCTGCGACATCATCTTTTGCATTATCTAGTGTATCAATACGCTCTGAGACATATCCTTCAGAAGGTACGGTGTCTCCAGTTTCGACATCTGCTACAGTAGAGCCACAGCCCGTCAGCACAAACCCCAACGCTCCAAAAAGTAAAACTCTTTTTTTCATAGTATATTTTAAATTATTATAACCTCTCAGTGTCAACAAGTCGACTCGATGAATCTCTCAACGTAATCCGCCTACTTGTCTGAGAAACGGTCTCAAAAAATATTTCTTGAGCTCTGGCAGGAATAAGAGGTGCTATTTTCCCTGGCCATTCGATAAGCATCACTGCCTGCACATCGTCAACCATTTCTTGCCACCCCAATTCTACCATATCTACGTCTGTTACTCGATATGCATCGATATGATACACACGCCTGACACCTTGAGCGCACCCAGAGCTCTCATCAGACAAATCATATTGCTTGATAATAGTAAACGTAGGACTAGTAAATGGACCAGCTGCACCCAAAGTCTGCAAAATCTCTTGTGAAAACGTAGTCTTTCCTGCACCTAAATCACCACGCAGTGCAATAATTTCGCCACCAGAAAGAGACGATGCAAATTTCCGAGCATATTGCAGCGTGGCATCCAATGAATCTACGATAAACGTTGAATTCTCCATAGATCCATTGTACTGCAAAAGAAATGATCCAAAAAGCTTGACAAAATTTTCAACAAGTGAAAAGGTATATAAGTAACTTAAAAACACATTCATTTACAGGAGAATCCGTCATGAATGATCTCTGGAGCCCAGAAATTACATCAAACACAAGAGAAATCCGCATAAACCTCGATGTAAAGACACTTCTTTGTGAAATAGGCATGCTCAGTAAGGCTCAGGCAAATGATTTGCCTAACGAGCAAGGATTTACAGCCATTGGTCCATGCATCAATTGTGCAGATACCGACAATTGCATATTATTCGTCAACACAATGACAAAAAAATTTCGCACGTCCAAGTGCAAAAAGAGAGATTCGATACTCACTCTCGTACGGATCGTCAGAAACGATCCTTCCTTAAATGATACGATCGCATTCATCAAAGAAACAATGCAAAAAGCTGGATTCTAACATTCAACCAAAATCAGCGGATATAGTAAACACAAACCCCTAGTCCACCAATAAATTGGTGGACTTGAATTTTTTTTAAAAAAGTACGCAAACTACAACTTATGTAGATTGAAATCCTCTACGAGGCAGGTAAAAATGTGCATAACTCATGTATAACCGGTATATTACTCTCGACATTAATCGTCAAAACGAGCACTATACGCAAAAATAAAGCAGCCAAACGCGCAAATAGTGGATAATTTATGTATAACTGTGTAAATAACTCTGAAATTGACTAAAAACGCAGCAATTGATACTATATATTGTTATTTTATCAATCTCTTTTTCCTTACTGCATGAGCCTTTCCACAGATGATCAATTTACCAAAATCCTGTCAAGTTCTGAGCATGTTTTGATTATCCTCCCACAAAATCCCACAGGTGACATGATCGGTGCGGGATACGGCCTCACACATTTTATAGAAAACACCGGCAATCAAGCTACAATTGCCTTCAAAGATCCTAGTGGAAACAAAGAAATGTATAGTTTCTTACCCCAACCAGAAAACGTCAAAGACAGCCTTTCAGGGTCACGCGACTTCGTCCTTACATTCAAAACCACGCACAATGACATCACAGATGTACGCAGTGAGCGCGCAGATGATGAAGTACGTGTGTACATCACTCCAAACAAAGGCATGATCGACTCCAAGGATTTCAGCTTTGGACTCGCGCAATTTCCATACAGCGTAATGATCGCCATTGGTGGTAGTGACAAGGAAGCATTTGGATCATTACTGACCGAAATCCCAGACATCTTTTATGACATCCCTGTGGTAAATATCGATAATAAAAGCGACAACGAAGATTTTGGCAAGATCAATATCGTTGATTTGACAGCATCATCAGTTAGCGAGATGATCACACGACTTTGCGAATACACAGAAAGACAATCAGTGGATAACAACGTTGCACAATGTCTACTTACAGGCATAATAAGCGCAACTGACAGCTTTCGCTCCAACCACACTACACCAAATGCCCTCTCACGCGCGGGATCACTCATTGAATACGGTGCCGACCAGCATGAAATTGTCACACATCTCTATAAATCCCAGCCACTCTCACTCTTAAAGCTCTGGGGTAAGGCGCTGAGCAAGCTTCAAGTGCACTACAATGGACAGATTGTCTCAACAGTTATTACCACTAGTGACATTACCCAGACCACATCAAATACTCACCTTATCCCACAAATCATTGATAAAATAAAGAAAAATCATACAACAGCAAAGTTTTTTATAATCATCCACGAAGTCCTAAAGGAAAACACACCAAATTCTGATGAGGGAAAAAGATGTGTTGCTCTAATCGACACTCAAAGATACGGACAACTACCTGAGGAAATTTTCGGAAAAAAGGGAGAAAACGACTTCTACGAAGTAACATTCGAAGACACGGACTGTAACGCAGGAAGAGAAAAACTTGCCAGTCTTATAGAGCAAGCGATCGACAACAAGTAATTGAAAGCTCTATCCACGGAAAAAACAGAAATTCTACAATACTCGCAGTAGTAAAAATTACCCAAGGATAACGTAAGCACCACAAAATCATTAGGTATTTTATTTCTTTTTTTATAATCTGATCGTTGCTATACTATAGATACGACATCAAACAAAATCTAGAACAAAAAAATGGTAATTGTAATAGAGGGGGAGAAAGGCGTTAACCGCAAAACGCAAGTTATAAATGACCGCCTCTCCAAAATGCGAGAAATAGGAGAGGAGGAATTCACAGCAAGAAAAGCAAACAAACTCAGCTTGCCGTACGCAGACCTACACATCATCCCAATTCGCAGTGATGATGTACATCTTTTGCCACGTGAAGTCGCTGAAAATCTAAGTGCAATCATTTTTGTCAAAAACGGAAAAAAGGTATCCCTCGGAACAACTGATCCTGAAAATGAAAGGCTTCTAGATTTCATGACGACCTTACAAGAAAAAAACGATTGGACAATAAATCTCTTCGTCATTTCACCATCGTCATTAAGTAGAGGTGTAGCACTATATGATCATACATACTTCGTAGACAAACTTCACTCACTTCAACTCACTCTTAGCGGCAATGACTTAGCAAGATTTGAAGCTGGTGTAGGGAAACTCCTTAACTTAAAAGATCACAAAAACTCCCTCTCAACTACAGAAATCCTGATGATAATTTTTTCTGGCGCAATGGCTCTTAGAGCAAGTGACATTCACCTAGAGCCAGGTAAAACTGAGATCCGATTACGCTATCGTATCGATGGGATGCTACAAGACATTGTCTCCTTGCCCAACACAATCCACAAATCTCTCATCTCGCGCATAAAGCTCATGAGCGCTATGAAAATCAACGTACGAGACCGTGCGCAAGATGGGCGATTCTCATTCGAAACAGAGTCCGGGCAAGTAGATATGCGCTCCAGCACCATACCCAGCAAAAATGCCGAAGGTATCGTATTACGAATCCTAAGTAGTACAGGTATCGAAACTGGTCTCCAAGAACTTGGCATAGAAGGAAGGGTATACACAGAACTCGTAAAAACGGCAGCAAAGACTGATGGGATAATCCTGACAACTGGCCCTACAGGATCTGGAAAGACGACTACATTGTACTCCATCATTTCCCACATTAACTCCCCAGAAACAAAAATCATCACAATTGAAAATCCGATTGAATATGAGATTGATGGAATTGTCCAAACTGAAGTTTCCAAATCAAAAGACTATACTTTCGCCAAAGCGCTGCAAGCGATTGTGAGGCAGGACCCAGACGTGATCCTCGTCGGAGAAATCCGAGACGACGAGACAGCTGACATAGCAATCAATGCAGCGCTCACAGGACATCTCGTGCTTTCAACTCTCCACACCAACGGTGCCGTTTCTACAATTGCGCGTCTAATGGAGCTCGGCATCAGACCAAACATCATCCCCACTGCAGCAAATATATTTCTTGCTCAAAGGCTTGTACGAAAACTCTGTTCGTGCAAAAAAAAATACATTCCTGCACAAGAGGTCGCAACAAATATCCTTCAAATGATTTCCCTGATTTCTCCTAAAGCAAACTTAAAAACACCGACCGAAATAACTGCCCTCTACCAACCAAACGGATGCACGAAATGTCATGGAACTGGGTACAAAGGCCGTATCGGAATCTTCGAAGCACTCATCATGTCACAAACGATTGAAAAACTCATCCTCGACTTAGCAGGAGAGACAGAGATCGCTAAAGCAGCGATCGAAGAAGGTTTTGTAACAATGACACAAGATGGCATTCTCAAAGCATTGTCCGGAATCACCTCAATGGAAGAGATTTGGCGGGTGACTTCTGAAAATGGCATCATAGAGGAACTCTATGAAAACCTGATGTCACAATCCCTCACAAGAAGACTACACGTAAGCAATCAAAACGCACAGATAGCACTAGAAAATACAAAAAGATTAGAACAAATAGCAAATACACTATCCCAAGAACAAAATGGCTCAACATTAGCTCAAATTTTTGCCTTTGCAGCACATTTACGAGCAAGTGATGTTCATATCGAGCCAGATGAACAGCGAGCAAATGTCAGAGTGCGTGTGGATGGTGTTCTCGAAACAATCGCAAAACTTTCACGCTCTCAATACGCCCAAACACTCGGCGAGGTAAAAAACCTAGCAAGCATCCCTACAACAATTCGACAAGGAGTTTCCGACAGTAGATTTGGCATCCTTTTTGAGAAAAATGACGACCCAGACCAAAAGGCTGACGTCCGCGTTTCGATTATCGTCGGTGGTTTTGGCGAAACTGTCGTAATGAGACTACTCGACCAACAAACAACCGGCATGGATATTCACCGGTCAGGGATCACACCATACAATCTCCAAAGAATTCTCTCTGAAGCAAGGAAACCATACGGCATGATTATTAACACAGGGCCAACTGGCTCAGGAAAAACAACTACACTCTACAGTCTGCTAAATGAAATCAAGAATAATGAAGTCAAGGTCATCACAATTGAAGATCCGATTGAGTATCAAGTGAGCGGCATTCTACAAACACAAATCAATCCGGAAGAAAATTATACCTTTTCCAAGGCTTTAAGAGCTTTACTTCGTCAGGATCCAGACATCATCCTTTTAGGAGAGATTCGCGACCAAGAAACAGCACTGACAGCTATAAGCGCAGCACAAACAGGACATCTCTTGATCTCAACTCTGCACACAAATAATGCAACAAGTGCCGTACAGAGATTAGAAAATCTCGGAGTAACCCCTGATGATCTAACATCAGCAGTAAACGCCATCATGGCACAAAGGCTAGTACGAAAACTGTGCAGCTGCAGAGTCGAGGCACAATTAGATATGCATGATAGGAAGCTAGTCGAAAAAACACTCAACTCAATCTCTGCCAAGATACCTACGCCACAAACCCAAAAATACACAGTATATAATCCTGTCGGGTGCGACAAATGTAACGGCCTTGGATTCAAGGGTCGTACAGTCCTCTCAGAAGTACTACTCATGGATGATGACATCAAGACACTCGTATCACGTGGAGCACTTCTCTCAGAAATTGCTCAAAAGGCAATAGAAAATGGTATGCTAACCATGGAGCAAGACGGGGTTCTCAAAGTTTTAGCAGGTGAAACATCATTAAGTGAAATCCGACGCGCTACGATGCTCTAGTTCACACATCAAAAGATTCATACAAAAAACCTCGCTTATTAGCGAGGTTTTTTGATGATAGATCTAGATACTGTAGACACAACCTATGGAGCCCGGTAAGGCAAGAACACAGGGAGAAAAACCGTCGAGGAATAGCGCAGCCGAAACCACCCTACCCGATCTGGACATGTCTTTCTAATATTTAGGCACAAAGATAGGATACCCAAACATGCCTACAGAATCCAAACTACCATATAAACGTACTGTCGGGAGCATGCTACAGACGCATTTCTCTACGACTAATAAATATAGCATTGTTTAGCGAAAATGTCAACCCCTATAAGATCGATCCCCCTATTTCCTCCTCAAGTCATCAGCAACCCCATGAATAATAGGGTTTTCGTAAATTTGTTCAGTGACTCTATGTTATAATGCACTTACAAATCAATCAAAAAGTGCTAAATATCTACCTCATGCTAACTACATCATCTGAAAACTCAGTAGCTCCCGAAGGACAAAATGGAAGCACAAATGCAAATGATCAAAAATCTGAGCAAGACATAAATTTTGATATTACACTACGCCCGCAAACCCTCGAAGAATACGTAGGACAAGCCACCATAAAGAAACAACTACGAATTTTTCTTGATGCAGCAAAAAAACGAGGAGATTCACTTGAACACATCCTCCTGTATGGACCTCCAGGCCTAGGCAAAACAACACTTGCGACTATAGTCGCTAGAGAAATGAACACCAACATCAAGGTCACTTCAGGCCCAGCTATAGAGCGAGTAGGTGATCTAGGATCAATTCTAACAAACATGCAAGACGGAGACATTCTCTTTATTGATGAAATTCATCGATTGAACAAGTCAGTAGAAGAGGTACTTTACCCTGCAATGGAAGATCATAAACTCGATCTCGTTGTCGGCAAAGGTCCTAGCGCACAAGCCCTACAAATCGACCTGCCCAAATTCACACTCGTCGGCGCAACAACACGCATGGGATCCCTTACTGGGCCTTTGCGTGATCGCTTTGGTGTTATTCATAGACTCGAGTTTTATAATCAACCCGACATTGAGAGCATTATCAAACGCTCTGCCAGCATCTTAGAAACATCCATAGACAATGAAGGAGCAAAAGCACTTGCAAGAGCAGCCCGCCAAACACCTCGTATTGCCAACAGATTATTAAAACGTGCCCGTGACTTCGCGGAGGTTCATGATCATGATACAATTTCAAAAGACACAGCAAGAGAGGCTCTAAATATGTTGGAGATTGATGATGCTGGACTTGAGCCCACCGATAGACATCTACTCACAATGATTATAGAAAAATTTGGCGGCGGACCAGTTGGCTTGGGAACAATCGCCAATGCCCTTTCGGAAGAGATGCAAACGATTGAAGATGTGTACGAACCCTATCTTACACAAAATGGATTTCTCGATCGAACTCCTAGGGGACGTATCGCTACCAAACATGCCTATGACTACCTTGGCTACAAGTACCCTTCGACGTAAGCCTATCAAAAAATAAATCATCCAAATGGCCGCTTTTTTACTCATGTATTTCGCATTTAGCTTGTGCATCCTCGTGGCTTGCATTATTGTGATTTTCCATCTCATGCGTTATTCACTGAACCGTAAAATTGCACTATACACGACAATCTGTTTCGTAAGCATTACACTACTCCTCATACTCATCAATCTATATTTTTTTGTAAACATCCCATTTGCAGAACTCGAACTACTAGGTAATTCATAGAACATCGACAACAACGACCCTTTTTAAAAAATGAACTGTATGAACTTAGACAAAATTATACATTCTACAACGAGCACACAAGAAAAAACCTACGCAATTCTACACAGACACTGGTTTGATCTCGCTTCACGATTTATACTGATCGTAATGTTCTTGATATTTATTACATGGTGCGCTCTGTATGCAGCAGCATACCTCAACAGCACAGGAGATACCCAACTCATACCCGTTGTATACTTCCTGACATCATTCCTCTATCTCATTGCCTGGATTTACAGCTTTTTTATATGGGTAGATTACTTTCTTGATATTTGGATTGTGACAAGTGCACGCGTCGTAAACGTCGAACAAAAAGGGTTTTTTGCGCGCAACACAAGCGAACTAGACTATGTCCACGTCCAAGACGTAACCAGTGAGATCCAAGGAATCATCCAGACGCTCTTCAACTACGGAGACGTCTATGTCCAAACTGCAGGTGCCGAAGGAAAGTTTATGTTCCGCCACGTAGCACGACCAGAAAAAATCAAAACACTCGTCATGCACCTCAATCGCCAAGCAATATCAAAGAGAGCTCACCCAAATGCATTAATCAAAGAAATTCAAGACCACACCGATCACCACGGTCCAGAATAAACCCAAATCTCTAAGATTACAGTCCCAAGCGCCTCAAGGCGTTTTTTCATTTAAAAAACTGTCCACATCTTATGCACCAGATCTACACACGACAACCCAAATGAAATGCTACACTAACAAGTCGTCATAAATTCGCCATAACTAAACAAAAAACCACTGCTTGGAGGACAGATTGGCATTGAATACATGAAATATATCTCTCAAGTCTCACTAGGTCTTTTGATAACATTATTTTATCCTTCAGCAGTCACATTCTCTCAAGAAGCTCAGATTGACGCAACAGATTTTACAGGATTAACTATCAACGAGCTCCTACCTAATCCGAGTGGCATAGATTCCGGAAGTGAATTTATCGAACTCTATAACAATAGCGCCGAGACAATCAGCCTAACAGGGCTTTCTATTCGCGATAAATCTGGAAAGAGTACCTATACATTTGCGGAGCAAGAGCAGATCGCCTCACAGTCATACATCACACTCTACAACAAAGCAGATTTCAAATTCGCGCTCAATAACACAAGCGATGAAGTAACACTCTTCACAGACACAGGAGAAATCATCAGCTCTCTAGGTTATGACACCACAACAGAAAATACTTCCTGGAATGCAAGTGTGCAAACCTATGAAGCTGAACCAACACCCAATGAACCCAATGAAATATCTCGAGATGAGGACACTGCAGCGACCGAGGAAACAGATAGTCTAGAAAATATTGATCTACCTGAATTAACGCAAGACACAGACCTTGACCAAACCCAAAACGAGGACGATCAACTTAGCACCACCCAAGAAGATTCAAAAAACCTCCCACCAATCACACTAAGCGAAATCTACGCCAATCCACTTGGCTCCGACGACTCAGGTGAATTCATTGAACTTTTTAATCCAACAGATAGTGATGCAAATCTTTCTGCATGGCAGTTACGAGATGCATCAAATACAGGATCCTTCACCTTTGCTCAAGGGTCGACGATTCCCACACAAGATTTCCTCACAGTATTTCGTTCTACATCAAAAATTGCACTCAATAATTCAGGTGAAGAAACAGTCTCTCTCGTATCACCTACAGGAGATGTTGTGAGTACAACGACATTAAATAACGCTAAAGAGGGTGTTAGCTGGGCATGG
>CALHMM010000085.1 GCA_938034715.1 Minisyncoccota bacterium | reverse complement strand
ATAGAACGTGTGGATAAAATACCACCAGATACGTATTCTTCCATGGAGAAATTATTAAATGTACATGCTTTTCGCAATGAAATTGTACATGATGATACGATTACTATTATCCCAGAGCAAGCTCAGCAGGCAGTGGATATTTATTATGACTTCCTCGATGATTTGGGTGCAGTGTAAATTTATTATGCAACGAGCTGAGTGAAATATATGTGACTGCGTCACATATATTTTCGAAGCGAGGCAGCATAAGGATTCAAATATCTCGCGGCTTTGCTGCGAAAAGTATGACGCGAGCTTGCGAGCTCCGTGTCATACCCCGTATGATCTGCATCGGGGTAGTTGATTTGTAGATTTTCTGATTGACAATACTACTTTCTTGCACTATGATGACGTAAGTACTTTTAGGCTTATTTAGGTTCTTGTAGCTCAGTGGATAGAGCGTTTGGTTGCGGTCCAAAAGGTCGTAGGTTCGACTCCTACCAAGAACACACGATACAATTGGTAGGACTCAAACCTACGGCAAATAGTCAAAAGGTCACCCGACGTCGAGACTTGCGGGTATAAACTCTGGTTCTCACCTAGAGGGTGCCGAGCCTTTGACTGGGTCTTCTACTAAGAGCACAGAAAAAAATCCCCTAGGGGGATTTTTTGTTTCTTGGTTTTTTGGGAACTATTTCTTTTTCTTTGATTCTGCTTTGGCTTTTTCCTTCTCTTCCTTTTCTTTGAGTTTTTCTGCTTTTGCCTTATCTCGCGCAAGACTTTTTGATTCTCTGTCTTGAGCACTTGATGCATGATTTCTCTTTGGGTATAGGTTCATGAGAGAGAAAGTGACGATCGTAGCGACGATGATACCGATTAAGTTGAGGAGATACATTTGAAAAGCACCCGCTGCTATCTCATAGTTGAGTGTAGCGATGCCAATTCCTGTGACAGCAAGTGGTGGAACGAGGGCAACGGCGATTGCAGTACCTGGAAGTGCTTCGTTGAGGTTTGGTTTGGCTCTAGCAAATGCTGTAGCAAATCCGGCAACGATGGCGATGATCAGAAAGATAATCGCAGGTTCTGTACGAGAAAGTATTTCAGTATTGTTTATCGTAGTATCGTAGCCGTTTTGAAAAAACCATGTAAAAACAGCAGCGAAGCCTATTGCACACATCGTGGATTTGAGTAGTGTCAGTGATGACCATCTGATAAGTTTACTGTCAGACATGACGACGCCTAGGGAAAGAGAGAGGATCGGTGACAGGATAGGCGCTATGAGCATAGAGCCGATGACTACAGCGCCATTTTCTGCGATCACACCAAGTGTGGCCATGATGGTGGAGAGGATTACCAAGAGAAAAAAAGAAGGTCGAGGTGAGGAGTCGTGAATCAGCTCATCAATTGCGGTGACTTTGTCCTTTTCGCTGATACTACTAAAAAGCATACTCATGCGTGTGTGTTTATGTTGATCTTTCTGATAATGACCTTATTGTATCATACAGTTGCCGAAAATGTTTATGGATTAATTGTTGATCAGCATAGGCGATTATCTGAAGAAAACATCGGTCGAGCTAGTGGGGTGACGCTCTTTACTAAAATAATATTTCCGATCGTTACATGTAAAAAGCCGCCTCTTATCGAAAGGGGCGGCTTTTGTCGTCGATAAATGAGCAGTAATATGCTATTTATATCATTTCTTCACACGCAAGGGTGGGAATTAAGTTAAAGTCCCCGAGCCATCTGTGGGGAATACTCCATACGTCACCAACAGTGCAGAGCTTTGACGTGTCCTCAGTTTCCATAGGTGGTCCGAAATAGAGAACGCCTACGATTTTGGTGAAGTCCAAGACGTATTCCTGTGGGAGTAATGCGATGTCCAGATCGTCACCAACGATGTCCAAGATGACTCTTTGAAAGACATTTGGTTCTGGTTGGTTGACGTAAATGAGTACACAGTAGGATTGTACTCTATTTGGATCTGTAGGATCCCACACTGGTTCTGATATCTTGCAGCCAGCAGCTTGAAATTCTTCATCCAAGTTGATGACATGATTTCCTGGGTACTGCTCAGCTGTGGGAGGTGATGCTGGTAGTCCCTGTGTCGCTGTATCCTGTCCTAGTGCGGGCTCTAGTTGTGCGACTGGATCTTCGGTGGTGGCTGCTAGCTGTTGTTGTTGCGCTGTGTCGGCTGCAGGGATAGTCGCTTGTTGATCGGTTGTTGAGTGATTTTGCCCAGAAGAGCATGCACTCAGCATAATAGTTAATAATGTTACTATGGGATAGAGCTTCATTTATATACCTTTTTGTCAAGGAAAGTGGATATTTTACTACCAATATATGATATCACTTTTTGATATAAAAGTCAAGCTGTTTATCCTCTCTAGTTGACAGAGGTTTTTATTTGTCTATACTGTCTATCATTGAAAGATTGGTGTACGTTTTGCGTAATAGAGTGTAGAGTAAGCATTTTAAGTGTGTTTATCGTAAAATCTGAAATAAATTTTTCTGAAGATTCTTGGCTGCACGTAGCCTTTTTTGTTTTGGCTACTATTCTTTTGATTTCGTTGATCGGTGTGTTTGCTTTACAAAGAGAATCTGACGCAAAGGAGGTTGCGGAGGAAGATTTGGACAAACCAGTTATGACTCTTATCCCGCAGGAGAAAGATGATCGGTTTGTTCATCCGCGGATTGCTGGATTGGAGGATTGGACGAGGCCAGAGGGTCCTCTACATGTTGCGATGCAGATCGGTCATCTCGAAGCCGAAAATGCACCAGATGAGCTCACAGCAATCAGGAGAAATACTGGAGCGCAAGTAGGCAGTATTACAGAAGTGAGTATCACGTCTGAGATTGCAGAGCTCGTAAAATCTGATCTTGAATCAGATGAGATCAGGGTAACGATTTTGCCGACGACGATTCCACCAAATTTTTATTCTGATGTTTTCCTTTCACTTCATGCCGATGGAAGCTTGGATCCATCGGTTTCGGGGTATAAGATTGCTTCTTCTTGGTATGATTATACAGGAAAGGGGAGGGAGCTGGTTGCAGATCTGGAGGAGAGTTACGAGAGAGCAACAGGACTTATCAGAGATCCAAATATCTCACGTAATATGCGTGGGTACTATGGATTTAATTGGCGA
>CALHMM010000084.1 GCA_938034715.1 Minisyncoccota bacterium | reverse complement strand
TCAGCGACGGCACAGTGACCACAGGTTCGCTCGATGCTTACCCTGATACATGTCTCGGCGGATCAATCGTCATCACACCCCTGGATGCACACGGCGTCAAGCAAAGCGATCTCGCAGAAAAACTCGATATGATCTACCAAGAAGACGGTGGACACTGCAAAACGCATTATCGTAGTCTTGACGGCAGCTTCGCAGGACTCGACGACGACGTCATGTACAAACTCGACTGGTTCGGCAAACGAGACGGCGTTGACTACGGCCATGTATCACATGCAGTTGTGCTCATAGAGCCAGAACTCGTCATGTCGTACAACCGTGTCGAAGGCGACTTCATTGGCACAGCTACGACTAATGGCTTCCTGAACATGGCATTCCTCAACACATGGAATATCCACACAACAGGCGAATGCGTAGGAAAAGCCGAAATGTGGCCTAGTGGTGACTGGATCGGCGTGATCCAAGGTACAGTAGATGAATCAGGGAGTTGCAATCTAGCGATCTCACCTGAAGATCTCGGTAACACCCCTGGAACAGTGAAGATCAACGTACAAAATGAGCCGTTCACCATCTGGTACGGCGCAATGTACATCGATCTACACGAGCAGCGACCCACAACTGCCAGGACAAAAACTGGCCCAGCAACGCTTCCAGATCACTCATAATAGTGATCTGGAGCACGACCTAAGCGCCCCATTGCTACAACGGGGCGCTTTTTAATTACTCCCAATTGACGTGCATCCGTATACGATCTATACTTTTGGCATCATAGAGCTATATGATATCACCCCAATGGAGGACTCATGGACACATCATCCTACCAGCAGGAAAAAGATATTTTGCTAGAACATGCAGACGATCTACTACACTCTCACATAGCGTATCTGTGTACGTGCTTTTCCCGGGAAAAAGTAATCCTCACTACACTCCAGCTATGCGATTTAGATCTAGATGCTTTTCTCCACTTCTTTCACTACAGGGAGACCACATTCTGGATAGCGCCACATAACGCTGACATACTACACAAAATCAGAGAGACCGTGTGTGATAATGCCCAAGCAAACTAGCGCCAAACCGACTGCGGAGGATCACTCTCCCAGTCGGTTATTTGCTTCAAAACTCCTTTCCTGATGCACAACACACTACATTGACCAAATGTCGATATAATTGTACTATAGAGGACACTTACAAGCTTCGCTTTGTAAGTGCCCTCGTTCTTTTTACAAACATCACAGGAGGATTAAATGCCCGATACGAGCTAGACCAAACTACACAATATCTATGAATTACATGGCAACGTGGACTGATCACCGATCATTTACGCAAAAGCCACGTGATGCTTTTCCATACCGACACTCAGCAGAGACGTAAATGTTTTTTACATTACCATCATATTGCGTAGCAAGTATAGACACAGAAATAGTCATCAGTAGTGGTGAGATACACATCCACCGCTTCTACCGAGCAAGGCAACTCTCTCGCAAAGATGCACTGAAGTTTGCTGAAAACTACAAAGACCTCACAGGCCCTTCAAAGTTTTTGGTTTTCACGGAAAGTCACGGCGAGGATGAAATCATTCAACTAACCAGTGACCAGTTCCACACGGTCACACCGCATAAAAGCTTTGCTCAAATCTATAGCGAGATCCAGCAATTGGCTCTCAATTACCAAGCACAGCCACAAGGCACAAAGTCCACCTAACCAAAAAGTGGTAGCGGATCACTCCATAAAGCATGGAGTGATCCCTACCCATACCAAGCACACATCTCTATGGAGTGCTTTTTTTACACTCTAAATCCCTCTTTAGAGGTATTGACAATATGTGAGAAATATGATTAAATACATATAACAAAGTACCATTACTTTGTCCTACAATAACAGGAGATATACCTTGAAAAACACTCTGAAAATGATACTGTCGGCGTCACTACTCATTGCATCTGCTACTACACACGCAGCAGAAATAGAGCTGACCTACAGTGACGATGAAGGCGTTATGGACTTCGCAGAGATGGACCAAACGTCGCCCAATCTTTCCCGGCAATGTGCGCCAGCCAAACAATGGCAACAGCACAAAGGATATGCCATCACAAACCAGCTATACATCGAAAGCGGCAAACCGCAGCTGATTATCAAAGAAGACCGCATCGGTATACAGCTGATAGTAAAAAAGCCCGATGATAAGTGGGTCGTGGTATCAGGAAGATATGAAGACTTACCTATAAAGGGTTTCTACATTTACGATATCCTCAGCCGCGCACTCGGCAAAGATGCAGCAGACTGTCACGTAACCCTGTATCACCCGCATCCAAACGACGCAGTAGCGCAGTAGCAATAACTGCGCAAAGGCAACGCCTACTCAAAGACCACCTCGCTTCACAGCCTGGTGGTCAGTTTTTTTACAGAGCCAAATCATATAATCTGCGACATTTATCGAAATGGCAATCAATCAACTAAAAATGCCTCTCTTTACGTAGCAAAGAAAGGCTTTTCGATACTGCCATCACGACGGTCTTTTGTGATCCGATCATTTCTCGATCCTCGTCGATCACTTTTTATTCCAAGGTTGGCTCAGTGTCGTCTTTTAAATTTAGGGTAAATACACATGTAGCATTCATAGGGGGCTCACCATCAATCCCCTCCGCAACTGTATAGTTTCCTTCACTATCACAATTCTCACCGCTGATTTCTACATCATATGCATCAGTATTTGTCATGCCTCTTTCAAAAATCACTACCTGACCCTCCGGTTGAAAATTGGCTGGAGCTACCAATCTACCGTAACACGCCTCTAATTCTAATTGCTGAGATCCTTCGTCCAATCGAGAAATTTCTGCACTCCTACTCTGACAACTATCTCTGTAGAAACTCAAATCATGAATTGCCAGATCGCCACCGTTAATTACAGGAATGACAGTAATGATCGGCTCGACTACAGAAGAAACTTCCTCAGCCTCTGTATCGAGCACATCTGACTCTGTAAAAGTATATACGCAAGTAGCATCTACTGCTGGCTCACCGTTAAACCCTTGCTCGACGCGATAACCGTCTTCATCACAGTTCTCTCCACTTACTGTAACGTCATAATTCACTGGAACATCGATCAAGTAAAAATTATTTTCAGGTTGAAATCCTCCATTTGGAAGATTGGATTCGTAGCAAGCGTCAACGATTTTTGACGATCCAGAATTGATTGTATAGATATCGACAGAACGACTTTCACATATTGATCGAGCAAACAAGAGATCGCGAACATCCAAGTCTCCGTCCATTATGACAGCCTCGAGAGTGATGGTAGGCTCATCGATCTCGTCTCCCACCTCTTCGGCTACTTCATCTTCCACAACTTCTTCTTCCTCCACAACTCCGTCCATCACTTCATCTTCCGTAACTCCTTCTTCCATTTGAAGTGGTATCGTGCATACAGCACTTTGACCATATTCATCATAAACTGTCACATCATACTCTCGTGAATTTGTAATCCCGTTGATATACCATGATCCATTTGCGTCTACATCAGCGAAGTATGACGTTGAGCCTGCAGGGCTAAGCTTTGCACTTACTGCTCCTTCTGATGTCCACTCAAGTGTTGTAGAACCGTCTTCAGCAGTGATAACTGATGGTCCTGCTGCAGCGCTACATGAAAGAGCTCCATGTACTTCTTCCTCTTCTTCATCAACA
>CALHMM010000083.1 GCA_938034715.1 Minisyncoccota bacterium | reverse complement strand
TGCTCCTTTTCTTGCAGTGATGTTGTGTAGAAATGTCCTTTGAAGACTGGGCTGTAGAAACGATAAACTGCAGAGGTGTCATCTTGCTCGAATCCGTACACGCCGTAGGCTATTCCTTCATATGCCCAATTTGGATCACTTGCAATGATCGCATCTTTCTCAGCGAGACTTGTGGTGAAGAAGTGATGCTTAAAATTGTTGCTCCAGAATCTGTAGACTGGAGCGGCATCTGGATGTTGCAGGTCTAAGACCTCATATGCTACACCTTCGTAGTTCCAGTCGGAATTGAGACGTACTGCAATGCACTCCTGTGGGCTCGCTGTATAGAAATGGCCACGGAAGGTAGGGCTGTAAAATCGACAGAGATCACCCTCTGAGAAGAAGCTGTGTATGACTACATTTGCTGGTGAGTTGATCTCATCAGAGTACGCAACTGTGGCCACTATTGGGTATCCACGATTATCCAGTGTAAGTGGTGCAAACTCTGAGTCATTTGCAATACCGTTTTTTTCTCCTAGGTACTCGATCTCGCCTGCAACGTGTCGCAAGACAGATGTCGTGCGATTGGATGAGCCAAAGGCCATATAGGGTATATCATTTTTATCGAGAGCAAGCGTCACACTCTCATAGCGATCTGCACTGATCTGTGGCACACCAAAGCTTTCTACCTTCATCTCTTCACTGAATTCTCCATCGTATTTGAGCAAATATACGCCACTATCATAAGAGAATACTTCATCTACAAAATATGACTGGGTGCTTCGCCGGGCAATGTATAGAGCATCATCGCTGCCGAAGGAAATTGGCGCGATGTTGTTGATTTTTTTGTTATCCGCGTATGTTTCTGGTGCAGACCACTGGCCATCTGTAAACCTCTGCACAGACATTGTCGTATTTGCTCCACCGTTTATATACGCCAGATACGGTATGTTTGCACTATCAAATGCTAGTTCTGGGTCACGTACACCTCCGGCTGTGAAATTTGGGGTTCCAACCACTTCCCAATTAACCCCTCTAAATGCTATTACATTCAAACGCCCTGAGTCTGGCTCTATATAAGCCAAGTACGGAGTGTCGCTATTGTCAAAGGCTAGCGTTGGGCTGCCTGATGTAGTGAATGGCAAAATGAAACCTAGACCTCCCAGAGGAACCCAATTCCCATTAGAATATCTGTTAACATTGATATAATATGGTCCTGATTGTTCGCTTGTCGCATTCTCTGCTCGTAATAAATATACGAGATGAAGTGTGCCCTGACTATCCGTAACAAGTGTCATCTCTGTATAGTTGGATGATTCACGAGGACTTGGAAGCTCCACCCAATTGCCATCCCCTGTATCTTGAATTACCGTAGGGGTGCTAGCATCATTATCTCGATAGACAAATGTCGTCACACCTTCGTGGTGTGTGAGCACGTTATCACTGAGCCCATTGTAGATAGCATGTTTAAATGTCTCTTGACTGGCAATATTTGCCTCCCAAGCGCTTTCAGCTTGAACACTAGAGTTAAGGAAAAAGAGACCAGCGAGAAGTACGAATGCAAATAGTTTATTCATGATGGTACACTAATTTTAATTGCATTAATTATAACATGAAAGAGTCTGGGTATTTGTCCAAAAAAAACAGGGCTGCGTTTTTACACAACACCCCATTGAGAAAGTCTGATTTTTATTATAAGGAACGAAATAGCCACACCCAAAAACTGCGGATAAAAAAAGGCTACTATACAAGCTACACCAAACGGTCTGAAATCTCCAGTTCGACTTGCGTGTAGCCAAGTCAGCCATTGCGCCAAGAATGTCCCGACTGTAAATCCAACGATCAAAACTTCAAAAATAATAGTTCCTCGCGGGTATGCATTTACCAGGTACGAGTGCCAATGGTTTGCAGAAACCCAAATCATATCCCACTGATAGTAACCTATCATGCACATCAGGCAGATCGTTACGACCAGTAATATATTTTTATGTTTTTTTAGTAGTGGAGATACGCGAAGAGTCGCTTCGAACATGTAACACCTCGCTGATATAGAAAAAGAACGATGAAGTTCCACTGTATCATACAAAGAGAGCGATGTAAAGTAAACTTTACACTTCAATGTGAATTATGACATCGCGCTTTGCGTCGGAGATTGGCAGATAGTTAAAAATTCTGAGAAAGTAAAGCCCGTCGCTTACGCAACGGGTCATGCAAAATTATCGTTGTGGACTTTTACTGCTGAGGAAATGCGCAGCCATCGGTTGTACATTTGGCGATGCCTGTTGGCAGCGTAGCGCAGTACTCAAATGTAAAATTCTCCCTATCAACAGTCATTTCGCAACCACCCCACGAGCCACCCATATCAGAGAGATTTGGCCATGGTCCATAATTTTCTCCTGTACCGCAAATTGGCCTGCCCTCACTAGGCTCATTTACGAATTCTCCGTCATCGATGCAGAGAATCACTGCAGGAGCTGTAGATGACATCGATGCCTTCATGGATGCTAGCTGAGCCTTCGACCGTGCACTCTTGAGAGAGTTTTCGACGATCTCTATGAGTGGTCCGTATGTATGTGTAAGAACCTGTTGTTCACTGAGACAATACTTTGTCTGTCCATCAAAGTTGTCCATGATCTCCTTGTTGAGCATATCACGCATAGAAGCATCGTCATCTAGATTTCCTAGGAAACTTTCTGGATCATTCTCAAACTGTGCTATCCGTGCGCTGACTTTCTCCTGAAGCGCTACAGTGTCTAGTGGCATGCATGTTTCCAGGTCTTTATCTTTGATCATACTACCGATGGAATTCTTCTTGCTGTTTTGCAAAAAAAAGAAAGCCCCTAGGGCGAACAAGCAAACAAGTAATACCCCACTTGATATTCCTAATATTAATTTCATAATTTTTTTGTTTTTTGATTATTCAATGAATCGTGTGACTACAATTGTAGCATGCTACCGACTCCTCAGAGGAATATCTGTGAGAGGAAACAATATATCCATGTAAATTTGTAACTGATACTCATAAGTATACTAAGCGAGAGAAATTTATAAACGTGAGAGCCTTTTAAGTGTACTTTTATACTTTACAATGAAGTCACCAGGAGTCATCTTTGTACTCGCATAGAACGCATCACTATCAATCCCATTTTCGGCGTTTAGTTGTAAGTCCTCCCGAAGTACTTTGATTAGACCTTTACTAATCTCTACACCATCATTAATATTCTTATTTCCAAGAACTCTAGAGATCAATTTTTTTCTTCTACGTAGTCCCAGAAAATTTGTATATTCAATGGATCTTTCAATTCTCCCACCATCCAGAAAATTGCAATCAAACGAATTTAGAACTTTTCGCAACTTTTTGAAACTTATCGGCCTTTCATCCCACTTTTGCACCTTACTATTTTGATGAATCCATTTTGCCAAACGAAAAGTTTCCATGTCACTAGACATCCTTTGTCCGTCACATATCTTATGATCAGCAATTTGAACCGAAATTTTAAATAATTCACTGTCCACACACGTCATACACCGACCATGTTTCTCGAGAAAGACAAGAAACGCAACTAAAGCGGTTCTCTTATTTCCATTATGAAAACAGTGGTTGGAGATTAACGAGTACATTAACGCTGCTGCAGAACCCTCTATCGACGAGTATTTATTTTTTCCACCATATGCTGTCTGTGGGTGGAACAATGCACTATTTAATAACTCCTGATCCTTTACTCCTCTGGGGGAAATTGGATCACCATGAGTCTGAAAGTCATCTGCTAGCTCTTCATGTATTTTCAGGATCTCTTCCTCTGAAAGATGCATGATCGGAGTTACCTCCTTACCGATCTGTGTAAAGTTGCAATATACATTTTGTTCGCGCTCTTTAATTACTGGCCTTTCGGACTTTGATCTGAGTTCCTTCGAAAGAATTTCGTCATATTTCTGTTGAAGATACCGATAGTCTTTTTCCTTTAAAATAGAATTACTATTCTTTAGGTAGTCAAATCTGGTTTGGTCATTATCCCACAAAAACAACAGAAGAACATCTGAATCTTGATTTAGCTTCTTTGCTAACCTGCCCAATTGTCGCTTCTGGGATTTCATTTAGGTGAACTATATATATTTTTTCATCGATAATAGAAGATTTAGGTATAAAAAAATACTCACAAAATCTTGGCGGCGACCTACTTTCACCCAGGGGGCTATCATCGGCGCTAAATGGCTTAACTACTGAGTTCGAGATGGGATCAGGTGTACCCCATTTGCAAAGACCACCAAGATTTTATGAGCATTTGATTGTGTACTCACTATATGACTATAGTAAGTGCGTCTCAACCGCACATAATTCCAAGAGAAAACGGTTTGTCAATTTGGTAAGCAATGATGTTGAAATCATATACAAAGATGTTACAGAATTTTCTCACTTCGCACCTAACTTTGTTACAAATACTTCTTTTCCTGACAACGTACTTTCGTACGCCTTACAGTAAAAGTAGCATTGTGCCTCGTTATGCACTAAAGTGTGACAAATTCTGTGTTTCGTTTTTCTAAATTGCCAATTGCATTGTGCAATTCGAATAGAAGAAAAAAGTTATAGATGTAATTAGTACTCCTTGGCTCAATCCCTCACAGGACTTATACCTAGAGCCTATCAACCTAGTCATCTTCTAGGACATCAGTGCCTCATCTTGAGCACGGCTTCCCGCTTATATGCTTTCAGCGGTTATCACGTCTAAACATAGCTACTCGACAGTGCCCTTGGCAGGACAGCCGATACACCAGAGGTTTATTCTTTCCGGTCCTCTCGTACTAGGAAAGACATCTCTCAAGCACTCACGCCTACAGCAGATAGAGACCAACCTGTCTCACGACGGTTTGAACCCAGCTCGCGTACCGCTTTAATTGGCGAACAGCCAAACCCTTGGGACCTGCTTCAGCCCCAGGATGCGATGAGCCGACATCGAGGTGCCAAACTCTTCCGTCGATATGGACTCTTGGGAAGAATTAGCCTGTTATCCCCGGGGTAACTTTTATCCGATGATCTTCCGCGCTTCTATAAGCCACGGTCGGTTCACTAACTTCTACTTTCGTAACTGTTCGACGTGTATGTCTCTCAGTAAAGCTGGCTTGTGCGTTTGTACTATCAACCCGATGTCCATCCGGATCTAGCCAACCTTTATAAGCGCCTCCGTTACATTTTAGGAGGCGACCGCCCCAGTCAAACTACCCACCAGGCACTGTTCCTGCACCGGTAGCTATATTCAAAAGCGATTCGCCTGCCATAATTTTCCTAGGAAAACCAAGGCAGGTACGTAGTGAACAACATTTATCATCAGACGAGTTTCTCATATTCACGTAAAATGAGTATGAGTCCGTTGTTATATCGCTATAACTGTGGTTTTACTTTTAGCTTGTATATCACATTGATGTGATCTTGATCTAATGTACTCGTCTGATGTAGTCGTCCACGATTGAATCGTTTTAAATACATCTAACGGTGCAAGGTTAGAATCAAATTCGTAACAGGGTGGTATTCCACTGATGACTCCACATTTCCCGGAAGAAATGCTTCAAAGTCTCCCACCTATACTCGGCAGTTAAAAATCTAATTCAATGCCAAGCTGTAGTAAAGCTCCACGGGGTCTTTTCGTCTAGCTGTAGGTAGGGGGCATCTTTACCCCCACTGCAATTTCACCGAGCACCTGGTTGAGACAGTTCCCATCTCATTACACCTTTCATGCAGGTCAGTATTTAGCCGACAAGGAATTTCGCTACCTTAGGACGATTATAGTTATCGCCGACGTTCACCGGCGCTTCGGAGATTGGCGTGAACCGCTCTCGTTAACGTTCCGGCACTGGTCAGGTGTCACCCCCTATACATCCCCTTACGGGTTAGCAGAGAGTTGTGTTTTTGGTAAACAGTTGGACGGGCACTTTAGCTGCGCCCTGAGTCTTGCGACACAGGGAAGACATTTCCCGAAGTTACGTCTAGCTTTTTTGCCGAGTTCCTTAACCAGGTCTCACTCGTTCACCTTGGGCTACTCGCCCTACCCACCTGTGTTGGTTTGCGGTACGGTCAATTATATACTACGTTTAGAAGCTTTTCTCGGCACTCTGCTCTCCCATATTCACTTCCCCGAAGGGTCGTTTCTGTCCGTTTCTTGGAGTATATGCGCTGCGGATTTTCCTACAGCACCTCCTCAAAACGTCCACGCGAATCCAATAACGCGCATAGGATACAAGAATGCGTCACTCCATCACATATATAATCGGTACAGGAATATTAACCTGTTGTCCATCGACTACGCCTTTCGGCCTCGCCTTAGGCCCGACTAACCCTGGGTTGATTGTCATTGCCCAGGAAACCTTGGGTTTTCGGTGTGTGCGGATCTCACGCACATTGCGGTTACTCATTCCAACATTCTCACTTCCCAGCGCTCCACCGGCGGTCGCCCGTCCGGCTTCGGTGCACTAGGAACGCTCTCCTACCACTTACTATTTAAAAAACAGTAAATTCGCATCTTCGGTACTATACTTGAGCCCCGTTACATTTTCGGCGCAAAGTCTCTAGGCTAGTGAGCTATTACGCTTTCTTTAAAGGATGGCTGCTTCTAAGCCAACCTCCTAGATGTCTGAGAAACTTCACTTCCTTTCCCACTGAGTATAGATTTTGGGACCTTAGATTGCGATCTGGGCTTTTTCCCTTTTGTACCACGAGCTTAGCCCCGCGGTACTGACTGCTATGATACGGTTACAGGAATTCGGAGTTTGGTTGAGTGGCATACCTTGCGGCTGACACCCATTCAGTAGCTCTACCTCCCATAACTATTACATAACGCTATCCCTAAAGATATTTCGGAGAGAACCAGCTATAGCCGAGCTCGATTGGAATTTCTCCTCTACGCACAAGTCATCCCCTCGTGTTGCACAGCGAGTGGGTTCGGGCCTCCCATAATTGTTACATCATGTTCACCCTGCTCATGCGTAGCTCGCTCGGTTTCGGGTCTAATCCCTGCGACATTTGTTCGCCCGTTAAGGCTTGCTTTCACTATGCATCCGGTACAGAGTACCTTATGCTGCCACAGAAAATTAAGTCGTTGGATCGTTCTGCAAAAAGCACGCTGTCACCCACATGGGGCTCCAACTCTTTGTTAGTATATGGTTTCAGTTCTATTTCACCTCCCTCTACGGGATTCTTTTCACCTTTCCCTCACGGTACTAGTACGCTATCGGTCTGTAATGATATTTAGACTTGGAAGATAGTGCTCCCAGATTCAGACAGGGTTTCACCGGCCCCGCCCTACTTGAGAATAAACTCACCTTTAGATCTTTCTTTTCGCGTACGGGATTATAACCCTCTATGATGACACTTTCCAGAGTCTTCTGCTAAGAAAAATACTACCGGCCCAGATCAAATCTAGTCCGTTTATCTCGCAACCCCAGCCTGCAAGCAGACTGGTTTAGTCTATTCCGATTTCGCTCGCCACTACTGACGGAATCTCAATTGATTTCTATTCCTCCTGGTACTAAGATGTTTCAGTTCCCAGGGTTTGCTCATATAACCTATGAATTCAGTTATACGTTACCACCGAAGTGGTAGGGTTGCCCCATTCGGAAATCTCCGGATCAAAGCTTATTTGGTAGCTCCCCGAAGCTTATCGCACCCAACTACGTCCTTCATCGCTCATTACAGCCAAGGCATCCACCATATACTCTATCGTAACTTTTTTCTCTTAATCGAGTTTGCATAAAGAAATTGGCAATTAACAAAAACGAAACGTCTTACTTTGCTGTCGCAAAGTACATCAGTTACGCTATTTAATCGACATTTCTTTCACCTTTGTTGTTCGTAGTGTAATCCTCATGCAAGCTGTTTAGGTCTAACATGATACTACACTGTGAACGAATGATTTCATTTTTTTGCACTTACCACCCCTCGTAGAGTGGTCCTATAATTTAATATAGGGCAAAATTGCATTACCTTTTGTTGTTTTCTCTTGGAATAATATGCGTTTTCCGCTGCCGCCACATATATTCTCTCATTATATTCTGTTTTTAAAGTGGTATTGTGCGGAAATTCTTACGCAGCATCTTTGCTGAGGCTGCGCAAGTAATTTCAGTACAAAGTCAAAGAAGACAAAACACACTTTTTACGGTGCGTGCAAATATATCAATCTTTAGATTATCACAATCTTTTGCGGTTAGTCCTGTAAAGCCTCAACAAACCCTACCAATATTTCGCAAGCGAAACATAGGCAGGCAAGTATCTTTTGAGTACTTTTCACACAGCTCTGCCTTCTACAGCAGAACTTTTTTGCGTATGATCGACCGAATCTTACTACAACATGATAAATCGATGTTGAGTAGACTCGGGTTGAGAACTTGAATCTGTCTATCACATGTAAACATATGATATAGGATAACAAGACTCACACCTTTACTCCCTAGAAAGGAGGTGATCCATCCACAGCTTCCGCTACGGATGCCTTGTTACGACTTCGTCCCTATCACCAATCCCACCGTTGTTCCCGGTTTAAAACAGGACCTTCGGGTGTTATTAGCTCTCTTGACGTGACGGGCGGTGAGTACAAGATCCGAGAACGTATTCACCGTGACATTTTGATTCACGATTACTAGTGATTCCGACTTCATGGAGTCGAGTTGCAGACTCCAATCCGAACTGAGACCAGGTTTTTGGGATTAGCTCCACCTCGCGGTTTGGCAACCCTTTATCCTAGCCATTGTAGCACGTGTGTCGCCCAGGGCGTCAAGGGCCATGCTGATTTGACGTCATCCTCGCCTTCCTCCCAGCCTTCTGTGCACAAGTATTACTTGCAGACAAAAGGCTGGGCAGTCTCGTGTGACATATCTAACACACGACAAGGGTTGCGCTCGTTTCCCCACTTAAGGGAACACCTTACGGCACGAGCTGACGACAACCATGCAGCACCTGCTTGGCACCTTCGAAAGCGGCTCTATCTCTAGAGCTTGCAGCCAAGTTTCTAGCCCTGGTGAGGTTTCTCGCTTAGTGTCGAATTAAACCACATGCTCCACCACTTGTGCGGATCCCCGTCTATTCCTTTGAGTTTTAAGCTTGCGCTCGTACTTCCCAGGCGGCATACTTAACGCGTTAGCTTGGACACACAGAGGGTCGATACTCCATATGCCGAGTATGCATCGTTTACGGCGTGGACTACTGGGGTATCTAATCCCATTCGCTACCCACGCTTTCGTGTCTCAGTGTCAAGAATGTGCCAATGACCTGCCTTCGCCTTTGGTGTTCCCCATGATATCAACGCATTTCACTACTACACCATGAGTTCCAGTCATCTCTCACATCTTCTAGGTATGCCGTTTCGTAAGCAGTTTCCGAGTTGAGCTCGGAGATTTGACCCACGACTAACACACCCACCTACACACGCTTTACGCCCAATAAATCCGGATAACGCTTGAGGTCTCTGTATTACCGCTACTGCTGGCACAGAGTTAGTAACCTCTTTTCAAATGGTACGCTCAGTACATTGATCCCATTTTTAGCACTTTACAACCCTAAGGCCGTCATCATGCACGCGGTGTCGCTCCATCAGGCTTTCGCCCATTGTGGAATATTCTCGACTGCAGCCTCCCGTAGGAGTTTGGACAGTGTCTCAGTTCCAATGCTGGGGGCCATGCTCTCACACCCCCTACCCGTCATAGCCTTGGTGAGCTATTACCTCACCAACAAGCTGATAGGACGCAGGCTCCTCAGGAAGCGATAAATCTTTACTCCATAGAGCACATCATGTATTGTACTGGATTTCTCCAGCGTATCCATGACTTCCCGGTAGATTCCTACGTGTTACTAGCCCGTTTGCCACGGGTCTAAACCCGTTCGACTTGCATGCCTTATCCACACCGCCAGCGTTCATCCTGAGCCAGGATCAAACTCTCAATAAAAACATATTCTTAATTTAACCTCATATATATGAATCACTATATGAAGAATCCTGAAGAAAACTTCAGAATTTTAAGCAAAGATTGAATTAGATAGTTGAATTTTTGGAGCCAATGTGCAAGAACTGCACATTGGCTATTGATTGGGATCGACAGTATAGAGAATTATTGTTGCTATACCTGCTTTGATTATTGCTATTTGCAAACAAATTTCTCCGAAATATACTGCGAGATACTGCATTTCCGTTGCAGCGAGAAGTGATGCAATTACGGCAATTATGCATAAGATAATTGCTATTAGCATTTCAAAAAATGCACTAATTGCGAAGCAAGATCCAATTACTTGGATAGCCATATTTATACCTCTTTTGATTCCAAAAATTCAACTACCTAAAACAATCTGAAGTTTGATTTCCGTAATGCTACTAAACACTACAGAATTTGACTCAAAAGATATTATTGTTTGTTGTACTTATCATCAGTAAACTGATATAAGCTATAAACTTTAAGGACTAACCACAACAGAAAATGATTTTCGTTGCGATTAATAAATTTGCTAGTTGTATGTACGATCTCTCGTACATACTAGTTGTCTTCTTTTTTTAATTTGCTTTTTTACTTGTTCATCTTGCGATGAGGTAAACTATTGTATGTGCTTTAGATTGCTACAAGTTGTAAATAACTTGTGGACAAAGAAAAACACATCTTTTGGTATTTCTCTCGTAAATCGAGAGATTATACAAAAAGATGTATCTTACTTCCCCGTATGTAGGACGTATTACTCTGTCAAACAATTCTCAGTTAAATGCGTCGTAATGATTTTCACTATGCAACTACTAATAGTGAGGTTTTAGATATGTATTGTGCAATGAACTTGTAATGACTGTAATAGCTAGTATATATGGAAAATATTATTTGTCAAGCTTTTTATTTTCGAGTCTGTATAACTCTCAATTTGACTCAAAAAGATTTTAAAAGCTCTTTGATTTGTAGTAGAAATTATATAGTTGTTTTTTAATTCTGTCAAATTTTTTATAGTCCGTGTTAAAATGATTCTGATGAATACACCGACACACATGATCGTGAGTTACGCCTTGCTCCGCTCACGGGCCAAGAAAAAATTAGATGCCTTCTGGATCATTCTTGGAGGTCTCTTACCTGATCTGATGATCTTTGTGCTGTTTTTTTATGCACTACTCTTTGACGTCCCTATGCGTGAGGTCTGGGATGTACTCTACTTCACTGATTTTTGGCAAAATTTAATTGATTGTTTTAATTCAATTCCAATCACCATAGTTTTTGTACTGATTGCTGTGGCGATAAAGTGGCAAGGCGGTATTTTATTGGGAGCTAGTTTGTTCATTCATATTTTGGGTGACATCTTTTTACACAGTGACGATGCTCATCGTCACTTCTTTCCTTTGAGCGATTACAAATTTATTAGCCCTGTATCGTACTGGGATCCAGATCACCTTAGCTGGTTGGGGATGATTATCGAGTATGGTGTTTTAGGTATCGCTCTCTATTTCTTGTGGCCACACCTGCGGACATTTTATGCTAAAGTTCCAATTGTTCTCTATGGTATTTTTTTATTGGTAATGTTGTTTGCCTCTAGATTTCTCTTTTCTTGAAAATATACTATGCGAGCGTGGAGACTTGCAGGCACAATTCAAGAGGGCTATACTATAAGAGTGTTACTTCAGAATAGGTGCTAAATAACTTTGAATCTTCTGATTCATGGGCATGAAACCCACCTGGTACTCTGGGAAAAATATTTATTTTTCCGATACTATATTTTTACGGGATTCATACGCATTCTTGCATTGAGGTTTCACACACAAATGACACTGTCTTCGGATGGTGTTGTTTTTTGCTTTATCCCAATCTACATTAATCTCAACTGTGCCAACTATTTCTAATTGTCGATTGAAGATTGGAGTACATTCCACTTATCATCTTGACAAGTGTTGTACATTTTTAATACAATTGAGGTGTGAGGTGACACAGGTATTCTGAATACTCCGCGAAGCATCTCTTGCGAGAAGCTTTAATGGAAGATAAGACCCACCTGCATAAACAGGAATCTACACATACTATATTATGTGATTCCAATACTTCTACTAAGGGACTCATACGGATACCTAGCTGATTGCCTCACACAAAAATCCTCCCACTTATGGGCGGTTTTTTGTATTAAAAAACCTCTCATTTCTCGAGAGGCTTTTTGCAAAACTGGCACTGCACTGGTTTGAAATTATGAATTATGCAAATTTTTTACTACTGCAA
>CALHMM010000082.1 GCA_938034715.1 Minisyncoccota bacterium | reverse complement strand
CGATTAATCGAAAGTGATCCAAACTGGGAATATGAAGGTATTGCATTTTATACACCTAAAAAGGGGATTACCACACCTACGCCAGAAGTAGATCCTGATCCAGTGGTGGATCCTGTTGTTGATCCGGAAGAGGATGTGGATGTGGATCCTGACCCTGTAACAGACCCAGAAGTAGATCCTGATCCAAATGAGGAAGAGACTTCACGTACAATAACAGTTCGAGCACGTGGTGTTGTGGGAGGCGAGAATATCGACTTACGTATCGGGGGAGTAGTTTTACAAAGTTGGGTACTGACTACTGAATTTGATGATTATACATATATTCTTGAAGGGGAATTCGAGACGAACTATGTGGAAGTTCATTTTGTGGATGAAGCTTTTCCAGAGTATGATGCGGTGATTGACTATTTGCAAATTGATGAGGTGGTGTATCAAACGGAAGCACCAACTGTAGAATCAAACGGTTCATGGGATTTCGGAAATTATTGCGGGAGGGGATTCAAGCAAAGTGAGGAATTGCATTGTTGGGGTGGGTGGTTCAGATATTACATCAATGAGACTGGTTCTGTTTGCGGGGATCAGGTTGTAGAGTTGGGAGAACAGTGTGATGACGGAAATCTCCTCAATGGGGATGGTTGCAATATACAGTGTATCGAAGAAGCAGACCCAAATGTGGATCCTGAACCAGAGCCAATTGATCAAACTATCCCAATCAATGTCCATATTACAGGTTCTAGTCAAACTGAAATTTCACTAGCCTGGGAGGTTGTGGAAGGTGCTGAAGGATACAACGTAACTCGTGATGGCGCGTATTACCAAACTGTTATTGGGACCAATTCTTTCACTGATACGTCAGTGGTTGCAGAGCAAATTTATAGCTATAGAATAAGTAGTTTTGCAAATGGAGAGTATTCTCCAAATTCTGACCCTGTGTTGCGTGTGCGAGCAACAGACGGAAATGCGGATCTTTCTACACCGCCAGCAGATAACCCTTCTCTTCCATTGGAATTACGTGATCTCTATACTCCTGTATTTTACGATGAGTTCAATGGTTCATCACTGGACGTAAGTAAATGGAATACTTCATTCCTTTGGGGACCAGATGTCATCATCAACAACGAGGAGCAGTATTATGTAGATGTGAACGACTCTGATCAGAACCTCGGTTTCACTCCTTTCTCCTTTGATGGATCAAGTCTTATTATATCTGCTGAGGAAACCCCGAGTGAGCTTTCTAGTTCAGTTGGTAATCAAAACTATACGTCTGGTCTCATTACTTCTTATGATGCTTTCAAATTTACGCATGGTTACGCTGAAGCTCGCGTAAAGCTGCCAAAAGGTCAAGGTTTGTGGCCTGCGTTTTGGCTTTTGAATGCATATTACATAGATGGTCAGAAAAAACCAGAAATTGACATCATGGAACACCTTGGCCATCAGTCAACACGTGCATATCAGACGTATCATCACTTTACTCCAACAGGCCAGCTAGTATCGGTAGAGTCTCATGTTGATGGGCCTGACTATAGTGAGGACTATCATATATTTTCTGTCGAATGGGAGCCTGGACTTATTCAGTTCTATATTGATGGCGTACCTCATAATCGTATCGAAAATGATACAATTGCAGCCGAACAAATGTATGTTCTTGCTAACTTGGCGGTTGGAGGGAGTTGGCCTGGCTCGCCTGATGATCAAACAGTATTTCCTGCAAATTATAGTATTGATTGGATCCGTGTTTACCAGAAATTGTAGAGAGCTCTGATTTGGAGGTGCATGAAACTTTGGTGCAGATAGTTCTTAAAGCTAGCCGTATAATAAAACTCTCATAAGCTGTAAAGCTGTATGAGAGTTTTTTTGTGGAGCTGATGGGAATTGCACCCATGTCCAAATTTGTAGCATCGAGCGTAGTCTACATATATAGATGTGTCTTTCTGCGCGGTGCAAACCGCACGGATTCAATTTTTACTAGAAGACAATCAGAAAGCGTAAAAATCTAGATGTGGTAGTTGAACATATGTTTGCACATCAATAGACATATGCGAGTCTCATGTTTTTGACACCACGTAGAACCTATGAGACATCAGTCCAGGTGATGGCTTTCGCGATATTAGGCGAAAGACGGTGCAAGAGATGGGCTGAAAGCTTTCGCTACAGCGCTCTTTGCTTTTGTTATAAAGTTTGCACTTATACAAATGTGAGTGAAGGATTACGCGACTTACACTCATGCGCGATATGCATACTCTCAAGTAACAAACTGTCGATAGCTAGGCAGCCCCGCTACTTTTTCAAAAAAATAATTTTTGAATGAGAAGGCATTTATGTTAATGTCCTCTCATTCAAAAAATATTATATAGCATAAAGAATTTGTGTTATCTCGCTTTTAATGCGCGGAGTACTTTGCGGTCAGTTTCTCTTTTTGAGATAGCATGTCTTTTATCGTGCTGTTTTTTTCCTTTGCCCACAGCAAATGATAGTTTTAACAAGCCATTTTTTATATAAACACGAATTGGAACTAAAGTCAATCCATCGACTTTCTTTTTTCCAATAATTGACTTTATTTCAGATTTTTTGAGAAGGAGCTTGCGAGCCCTAGTGGGATCGTAGACGGTATTTCTATTGGCATGAGAGTATAGTGGGACTAAAGCGTTGGTTAAGTATACCTCATTGCCACGCACATTGACAAATGCACCCTTTAGGGAGATATGACCTGTTTTGATTGATTTTACTTCATGTCCAAGTAAAACTATACCTGCTTCGTATTTATCGAGGAGGTCATAGTCATAATTCGCTCTTTTGTTGGTGGCAAGTGTGGTCATACGTAGTTTACTAGAGAGTATAGTATACAATAATATTATGTTTTTGAAAAGGCCTTTGTTGAAATTTACATTAAATGACTTACAAGAAGTCTTACCTATATGATACAATAGATATATATAAATTTTTTTATGATACAGAAAATATTCGTCTTCTCTTTGTTTGTCGGTTTGCTGGGTGGCGTATTTACGCAGACGGTTTTCGCTGGAAGTGCGGCTAGCGCTTTGGGTTGGATGTGGGGTGGTTCGGAAGAGGTTTCAGATGCGACTGGAGAGGATACTACAGGTTTGGGGTGGATCTCGCTTAACAGTTTGAATTGTGATGCTGATGACGATGGATTGAGCGATGGGGCAGCTAATTGTCCAACATCAGGAGATCCTGTTGCAGACTACGGGGTATTTATTCCTGGTGGTGATGGTGATTTAAATGGCTATGCGTGGAGTGAAAATGTTGGATGGATCAGCTTTCAGCCTACAGATCTGATAGGTTGTCCTAGTGCTCCCTGTGGTGCGTACCGGGTTGGAAATGATATTTATGGATGGGCGCGTGTTGTGAGTATTCGGAGCGCTGTTGCGGCTTCTAATGCAGGAGGTTATGAAGGGTGGATTCGTTTACGCAGTGATGCGGGAGTAACTTACGGGCTTACTATAGATACTAGTACAACACCAAATGAGATAAATGGTTATATTTGGAGTGACGAGTTTGGCTGGATTGAAGAGAAAGGTGCCACGATGAATGCGAGCGAATCGCTTATAGTGTGTCCACCTGCGTCGACGATAAGTGTGACGGGGCAGGCTCAATTGCGCGCTTACTATCGCTCGAGTGGTCGCATCTTGAGTTGTTCAAATTTATTGGGGAGTGATGTCGAAGTGACGACAGATGTGGGTACGAATTGGAATAGTAATAATGAAACTTTTGTCACAGTTGATAATTCCACAGGTATTGTTACTGGTGTTGCAACTGGTGGACCAGTCGATGTGACTGCCTCATATTTGGGAGACAGTGCAACCAGTCTCGTTACAGTTAACAGTGTAACTTCATTGTGTGGCAATGGTGCAGTGGATGCTGGTGAAGCATGCGACGAAGGTGTGTCAGCAAATGGTGCATGTGGCTTAGCAACGACAATCATTTCTTCTACTGACCTTGATGGTAATGGAATTTTGGACGATACATGCAGTACTTCGTGTCAGATCAATGTGTGTCAGTGTACAATTTAGAGATATACTAGAAAATTTTTGAAGAGAGCTGAGGGGGAATATGGAGTGCTAGAGAGTCGTGGTTGCCGATTTTTATGAGGCTGTCGTTTTTGAAAACTTTTCGTGTTTGTCAAGTCTTTGCCTGCTTTACAAGAAGAGAAAATGCGTGTACCATTGAAAATCAGTAAAAGTTCGTACATGCTTTTTTGGTAACATTATGGTAAAGAAATCCACACCGCTTAAGAAAAAAAAACGTACGATAACACGTCGTGATCATATTGTTGTCAGTGGCGCACGCGTTCATAATTTAAAGAATGTTTCAGTTAAAATTCCCCGTGATACGATGAGTGTCGTCACGGGGCTTTCTGGTTCAGGTAAGAGTTCATTGGCTTTTGACGTTGTTTACGCAGAAAGCAACCGACGTTACATGGAGAGTTTGTCAACGCATGCTCGTATGCTTACTGGTGGTATGAGTAGACCTGATGTCGATAAAATTTCTCATTTGTCTCCAGCTATAGCAATTGATCAGAAAAGTATTGGTCGATCTTCCCGTTCTACAGTTGGGACGATGACTGAGATTTATGATTA
>CALHMM010000081.1 GCA_938034715.1 Minisyncoccota bacterium | reverse complement strand
TGTTGCTGAGGCAGCCACTTTACTAACTGCTTCTGTTTGAGGTTTCCACACCTGAGATTTCCTAGGCGCTCGAGCGTTTCTTGGTTTTGTTGGTGATTGTTTTTGTCTGGTGATTTTTTTTTCTGATCTACTATTTTTTTTAGCTTTTGTAGATTTTGTTGCTGTTTTTTTTGCAGTAGTCACTTTTTTTCGTGTGACTTTTTTCGATGTTTTTTTGACAATTTTTTTTGCTGCTACTTTTTTTGTTGCCATAGCTTTTTTATACTTTTTGTTTCATACTAACTATAACACATTTTCAATAATATTTAGGAGCGTTTTTGCTACAAATGCTTTACTATATTATTGCTGCGCCCAAGCATTGGTTTTGCTCTGAATAGAACACCGCATATTGTCCAGGAGTCACACTGCGATCCACTTCATTAATACGCACTTCATAAGCTTCATTATCATTCAATATTGTCTTTGAAAAATCTCTCACATCATAGAATCCTGGCCCGTGCCGTAACTTCACTTTTTTAATCAGTGACTTTAACTGTTGCTCGTCACCCCCAATCCAATTTAAATCACTTACAGTAAAGAAGTCTCTGCTGTAATCTTTACCTCCAAAGCCATGAGAGAGAAAGACTTGATTTGAACTAACATCTTTACCCACGACATACCAAGGACCGTTATTTACCTCGACACCTCGCCTCTGACCAATTGTATAGAAATAGTATCCCTCATGAAGGCCGAGCACTTTGCCTGTTTCTTTTTCTATAAATTCTCCCTGTTTTACGCCTAGATGATGCTTAATAAAGTCTGAAAATGAAATCTTACCGAGAAAACAAATTCCCTGAGAATCCTTACGTTTTGCTGTTGGAAGATCCATTGACTGCGCTAGTGAGCGAACTTCATTTTTATGTAGCGACCCTAGAGGGAAAATTGCCTTTTCGAACTGATGAGATTTCATCATTGATAGAAAATACGTTTGATCCTTTATTGGATCTGGCGCCTGGAATAATTGTTTTTGACCCGTTTTGGATCTCTGGGTTCTTGCATAGTGCCCTGTGGCAATGCCCTGATAAGCCTGGCCATAAGCATCAACAAAGGCTCCAAACTTGACTTGAGAATTACACAAGATGTCTGGATTTGGCGTAAAACCTTTTTCTACAGAATCTATGGTGTATGAAACTACCAAATCATGATATTCTTTTTGCAATGGAACAACTTCCAGTGGAACAGATAACTTTTCACATACAGCTCTGGCATATGATAAGTCTTCTTCCCATGGGCAGCTACCCAAATACGACATCTCATCTTCAAGCCAAATCTTTAGATAGAATGCCGTTATATCATGTCCTTGTTCTTTCAGTAGAGCAAGAGCAACGGAACTATCGACGCCACCAGAAAGCAGCATTGCAATTTTCATAGTTATTTAAGTAAGCTGTGTAATCTATTATTGTTTGTTTTCAAATAAGCTTTCGAAGATTGACTCTCCGAGAAAAAGATCCCACATCAATGTGAGGATAATGAGAAAAACTACTAAATATATAATAAACTTGATGAAATAACGCATAATACTATTCTAAAAAGTATTTTTTTGATTTGAAAAATTCTGGAGAAATTGTTCTACGGCACTACTTACTTCGTCAGCATTTTGAGCTTCCATGAGTCTTGTTCGTAAAGCGCCTGCGCCGTCAAAGCCATTTGCATAAGCTTTGAAGTGTTTTTTCATTATGGCAAAATTCTTGATTTTATGCCAGTCATCATCTGTCTCACTAGGCTTTATGAGAAATTCTTTCTCAAAAAAATGTGTGTGCTCTACTAACGTACGTAGTCTTTCCTGCACACTAGGTGTATAATCTTCACGGAAAAACCATGGATTTCCAAATGCGCCCCTACCTATCATTATTCCATCACACCCAAATTCTCCAACCTTTTCTCGAGCTTGCTTCATACTCTGTATGTCTCCATTTCCGACGATAAGTGTCTCAGGTGAAATTTTGTCACGCAATGCAATGATCTGTGGCATCAGCTCCCAATGTGCAGGGACGTCACTCATTTCTTTTTTTGTCCGCAAATGTACTACAAGAACTGGAAGCTTCTGCTCTAACATTCGGCCGATCCACCCGTCAATGTCGATGTCATTATATCCAATGCGTGTTTTCACACTTACGGGAACATCACCTGCTCCGCGCCTTGCAGCTATGACTGTTTGTACGGCTAAATCTGGCGTTTTGATGAGCCCAGCACAAGACCCAGCGCCTTCAATTTTTTTGACTGGACAACCCATGTTGAGATCTATTCCATCAAAACCTCTGTCCGCACACAGAGCACTGGCTGTTTGGATATTTTTTGGTTGGGAGCCAAAAATCTGTGCTACTATTGGTCTCTGCGTATTTGCATCGAACCGTAAGCGGTGATCTACACGATTGCGCCCATCTGGATGGCTCAGCGCATCTGCAGCAGTAAATTCAGTCCACAATGCATCACAATGATGAGCACTATGTTTGGCAAACATAGCGCGAAAAGCTACGTCTGTAACATCCTCCATTGGCGCTAAGACAAAAAATGGCTTGTTTACATTTTCCCAGAATCCTTTGATCATATTGCAGAAAATTTAATGCAGATATTACTATAGCATTTTTTTATAAAAAATGACATTAATATGCAAAGAATATGCAAAGTCTGCGCCTGAAAATACATTTTATCATTTTGAGCCTCAACTGCAGACATGCTCTTTGCTAAACATCGTTTTCTGATTTTTACATGACTACTTAGATCACCTCCAGAATTTCGACATATAATTTGTAAAAAAACCATAGAAGCACTATAGTTAGAGTACAAACAATACTATGCCTCTACCTAAAAAAACCAATCAGGAACGTACTCTCAAAGATGTCTTTGAAGCTTTTCCTATTGCTCCTAGCTCCTCCAGTAAAAGACTCTTAAGTCAGGCATTTGTTTTAGCTAGTAAGGCTCATGAAGGTCAGGTGCGTGCAAGTGGTGCTCCATACATACAACATTGCTTAGCAACTGCAGAAATTCTCGCTGGAATTGGAATGGACTACCGTACAGTGGCTGCAGGACTACTTCACGATGTCCCCGAGGACACAGAATACACTCTTGAAACTATAGAAAAGGAATTTGGTACCGATATAGCACGTATGATAGAGGGCATCACAAAACTTGGCAAAATGAAACTACGTGACGAGGCACAAGACTACAAGCTAGAAAACTGGAGACGAATGTTTCTTGCGATGGGCGAAGATATACGAACAGTGATCATTAAACTTGCGGATCGACTACATAATATGCGAACTCTTGAGCATCTGCGGCTTGATAAACAAAAACGCATTGCAAATGAAACAATGGAAATCTATGTACCTATTGCGAATCGTTTAGGCATTGGAGAAATACGTGCTGCACTAGCTGAAAATTCCTTTAAATATCTTGATCCAGAAAACTACCATGAGACCAAAAGAATTAGTAGTGAAATGGTCAGCAAAAAAAGCGCTTACCTAGAGAGAGCTATCGGAGAAATTAAATTGCTTCTTAGGAAAAAACATATTAAATACTACGACGTACACGGACGTGCAAAGGCAATTCATAGTCTCTTTCTCAAGATAAAAAAGCATGGCGGTGATGTCAATCGGGTTTTTGACATTATTGCGGTTCGTATCGTCGTGCCAGATGTTACATCATGTTATGAGGCACTTGGTGTGATTCACAGAGAATACCGTCCCATGGTTGGTCGAATCAAAGATTATATTTCACTACCCAAACCTAACGGCTACCAATCACTTCATACAACAATTTTTGGCCCAGAAGGACAAATTCTTGAAATTCAAATCCGAACACAACAAATGCACGATGAGGCTGAGCTCGGTATTGCAGCACACTGGCTCTATGAAGAGCGCAAGAATAAAAGTTGGCGCGCCTACCTCGACCCGCGTCGAAAAAACGATGAATTCTCGCGTGAGGTAAAATGGGCCAAGCAGTTGCGGGAATGGCAGAAAGAGCTGGGTAATAATCCGAACGAATTCATGGAAGGTCTTAAGGTTGATTTTCTAAAAAATCACATCTTTGCTTTCACGCCAAAAGGTGACGTAATTGAACTGCCTGAGGGCGCAAGCGTCGTTGATTTTGCATATGCTATTCATACTGATATCGGCAATACTGCAGTTGGTGCTCGTATTGATGGCAAAATGGCTTCACTAGACACAACTGTCTCAAATGGACAGGTTATAGAGATCGTGACTGATAAAAATAGAGTAAAGCCAAATACAACATGGCTTTCATTTGTAAAAACTTCTCATGCAAAAACTTCTATACGTAAAGAAAATAAAGAAGATTAAAATTGCCTATGACTCTCAATCATCAAACGTTTTTTTCTATAAATATTGTATCGATCTTTTACAGCCTTAGCTTAGTAAGCATTTCTTTTAGCTGATCTTGTGAAAAGTAGTTAACGATAAATGAGCCGCCTTTTGATTTTTGTTTGACGGTTACTTTTGTGCCAAAGTAAGCACCTAACTGGTCCTCAAGAAGTTTTTCCTGTGGCGTTTTGGAGCCACGATTGTGAGCAGAAACCACTGTGCCAGTCTGTGTGCCCTTGAGCGCTTTTTCTGCATCGCGCACACTCAATTTTCCAGTGATAATCATTTCATAAAGTGCTCGTCTCTTCTCATTATTTTCCAGTGAAAGAATGACTTTTGCATGACCTTCTGAAATTTTTCCTTCTATAAGAGCTCTTTGAATTTCAACTGGAAGTGTCGCTAGTCGAATGCGGTTGGCAATTGCACTTCTACTTTTTCCCATTTTTTTTGCAACTTCTTCTTGTGTAAGGTCAAACTCCTCCACAAGTTTTTTATAAGACTTTCCTTCTTCTACTACATTAAGATCATGTCTTTGGACATTTTCAATTATTGCAAGCTCTAGCTTTTTTAGCTCATCCATCTTTCCACGAATGATTACTGGTACTTTTAAAAGACCAGCAATTTTTGCTGCACGAAGACGACGCTCCCCAGCAATGAGCTCATAGGATTCTCCGTTTTTGACAACGGTCAGTGGCTGCATGATGCCGTGCTCCTTAATCGAAAGCGCTAGTTCATTCAATTGATCTTCGTCAAAGTACACACGGGGCTGTTGCGTGTTTGGTATGATATCAGCAGTTTTTATACCTACTACAGCGAGCTGCTTTTTTTCTATTTGTGAGGCTTGTGCCTCAATCCTCATTTCTGATTTCGGGCCTACTGATTGATCAGGTTGCGTTGCATGCTCTTTCGCAGAAGAGTGCTTGGCACTTTTTTTGGGTGTAGGATTTTCTATTTCTATATTGTGTGTAATTGTCTCTACTGACTTAGAGCTTCGCGGATTTGAAGATTCTATATCCTGGGAGATGCTTGATCGCACGAAGTCCTTACGACGTCCAGAAGCCTCTGCCGACGCGTTTTTTCTCTCAATTGCAATATCCTGTGTACCCTTTGTCTTTTTCTGCGGGATCAAGGATGATAGTCCCCTCCCTAGACCATGCTTTGCAGTCATAGATATATCTTTATTTCTTATTGTTCATCTTCTAGAGCAATGATCTCTTTGGCGAGAGACTTGTAAGCTTTGGCACCCTTATTCATACTATCAAAAATGGAGATTGCCTGCCCAAAACTTGGCGCTTCAGCGAGTCGCACACTCCGTGGTACAACACTCTCGAAAACGCGACCCGGAAAATGCTGACGCATCTCTCTAACGACCTGTCTTGCCAGTCGATTTCGTCTGTCGTACATCGTAATTACTGCACCCATAATTTCGAGCTCTGGTTGTAGGGCATCACGTACCAAGTCAATAGTCTCTAGAAGCTGCCCTAACCCTTCCAGTGCATAATATTCGGCCTGGACAGGGATGACGACAGCATCACTTGCTACTAAGCCGTTTATCGTTAATAAACCAAGACTGGGTGGCGAGTCAATAATGATATAGTCATAGTCCATACGAATTTGCTTCAATACATCGTACAGTCTGTATTCGCGATGTTCTACGTCAACCAGCTCAATGTTTGCTCCTGCTAAATCAGCAGTAGCTGGAATTACACTCAATCCGTCAGTATTACTGCGGATAATGCTCTGACGCACATCACTACCTCCTGTCATTGCGCTATAGAGTGTGTGCTTGAGTGTATTTGTGCCTAATCCAAGTCCTGATGTAGCATTTCCTTGTGGGTCAAGATCAACAAGTAGTACAAATTTCCCCATTTCAGCTAAATAGCTTGCAGTATTGATTGCACTGGTTGTCTTACCAACACCGCCTTTTTGATTGATAAATGAAATGATTTTTACCATATAGATACAGTATATCACGAGATAAACTATTACATAACTTGCTTTATTTATTGACAAATCTAGCACAACTCAGGTATGCTATGTACTAGTTATGCAGTAAATGTATTT
>CALHMM010000080.1 GCA_938034715.1 Minisyncoccota bacterium | reverse complement strand
TCAAATATTAGTAGCTCATTTGCCCGAATCATTATCTCGTTTTCTGAAAACTCTTTTTCGATATCCTGATCTAGGGTTGCTGCATTTGCCTTTGGTAGAAAAATCCCATTTGTGTTTTGTTCAGAAGTCCCATTGTGAAGCATATTTTTTTCACTTAATGTGGCAAGCGATTCTTTCGTAAATGATTTATTTGAAGGTTGATTGCTTTCCGATGTCCAGCTGGATTTTGTGAATATGCCCGTCGTTATTGTAAAGACAACGATCAATGCAATAACGAAGAGTAGCGCCTCAGTTGTGGTAAGAATAGCGAGAACTTGATTCTTCTTAGTCATAGAATTATTCCATTAGATTATGTGTTTCCCAAAATGAGTAGTAGACTCCCTGTTGGTACTTGTAGATGTTTTTTTTGAATGATTCAATGATCTTTGTGTCTTCTGATATTTCTGTAGTTTCTTGCTTCAAATACTCCAGGTATGCTTTTTGTTGCTGTCTGAGCATTTCTGTCTGTTCTTTGAAATTTTCACTTGCTATTTTGACCAATTTTAGTTCTGGAGCGCTTAAACGCTTCCTTTTCTCTTTCTGTGCTAACGACTGATTTAGGTAACTTATAGCTGCATCTTTGACTTTAATGCTTTTTTGAACCCTTAGAATACGTTTCTCGAGATTGGATTTTTTTGATTGCTCTTGTGCTTTCTGGCTATTCTCTTCCCTGGTGTTTTGCTGTGCATGAAGCTTTAGTGGATATGTAAGACCATATAAAAAAACTCCTAGCAATCCAGTAAGGATTAAGAGGAGTTTGGTATCACTGATTTCTCGTAGGGTAAGCATATTTTTATTTTGAATTGTACTTCTAGTATACATAAGATTTTTCTAGTAGTAAAATATCTCATTTCTTCAGTAGAAGTGCTAGTCGAATTTCTTCATAAGAATATTTATTATTTAAGTTATCAAAGATTGCAGTAAGTTTTACTCTCCCATCTTGTGAGATTGTTTTAGGGTCGTTTTGCTTGATTAACTTTTGTTGAGACTGGTGTATTTGATCGACTGTTTTTTGAGATATTTTTAAAGTTGCTGGAGTTATCTGAATTTCATTTTGTGCAATCAATTTTTCGATATGTGAAATTACTGTTGTTAGTGTTAGATTTCTTTTGCTGGCTATTTCTTCAAGGGGAACTCCCAGGTCGAATAGCTCTTTGGTCTTTTCTTGCGTTGTTGTTTTTTTGTTTGTGTTTTTTTGTTTGTGCGATTTTATTTCGAGTGTTCCTCCATTTTCTAAGATGAAGTTTTCTCTGTTTTCTTTAATTTGCTCAGTTGATATTTGATTTCTATCATCTACTAGTATGTCTGATAATTCTATCAATTCCTTATCAAATTCTATGATGTCCTTGTCGACGGTTAAAGCCATATCATTTACACCTAGAAGTCGAAGTCCCTCAAGGGATCGGATTCGTGATAGTGCAACGTATCCCTGGCCTACCTCAAACGATTTGGTGAGATCTACTTCTGCAGCGTCAATTGTCATTCCTTGTGATTTGTGGATTGTTAAGGCCCAAGCAAGTCGGAGTGGAATTTGCTTCACTCCCCCAAGAATCTCTTCTTTTTCATTTTCTCTGAGCCATTGTTCTGGTTCTGCTACGATTATTTGTCCTGAAAATGTTTTGACAATTGGAAGCCCAGATCCATTTTCATAGTCTATGACCTCGCCCATTGTTCCATTGACATACCCTTTTTCATGATTGTTTTTAATGAATATGACGAGGGCTCCTATTTTTAAGGGGCACATTGGTTGGATGAGTGTTGCACCAAAGATGCTTTCAATAATTTTTGGATTCCCTTTGGTGCCTGCTCTGAAGACCTTCTTTTCTCCTGGAAGTTTTGTAAGCTCTTGCGAGTTTATGCGATCTACGTCAGCATTGTGCGTGTATAAGCGCATGAACTTCATATGTTCGATTTCTCGTTCGTAACATTCTTCAAGTATGGCCTTGGAATCATCACTCACTTCTCCGATACGTATTTCTTCTAGAATCTTTATAAATTCTTCGTCTTCATGACGAAACTTTTCATGTAGATAGCAAATAGATAACCCCAGCTCATTCCATTGAGGTGTTTGCCATACGTATCGTGCCATCAATGATTGATCATCTTGGAAATCTCCGAAATCATCTTGTGCAGTCTGCATAGGCTTGACCACGGGTGGTAGTTGGAAAAAGTCACCACTCATAACGAGCTGAACGCCTCCAAATGGATCATCATTACCTCTAGCTTTTTGGAGGATAGTGTTTACCGTAGTAAAGACAAATGGACTCACCATGGAGATTTCGTCAACAATGAGAACTTTAATTTTTCGCAGACGGCTGCTGATGTGTTGTTTAGTGAGGATTTGTTTAATTTCCTTATCACTGAGGCTATTTGCGATGCCGATTCCACTGAAGGAGTGGAGTGTTATGCCGCCAATGTGGCTAGCCGCAATACCTGTGGAAGCTGTTACGCATAGTGGAATTTCATGAGATTTTAGATAGTCGATATACTGATTGATAACATGTGTTTTGCCTGCTCCTGGCGCTCCTGTAAGAAAAACGTTATTACCTTCCTTTAGTATGTCGAGTGCTGTTGTTTGTTTCATAGTGACGATTATAACATGTCAGGAGTAAAGATTTGTGGTTTCTACTTTTCGATTTTTGTCACTACATGGTAGAGACCTCTGGTTACTTCTGTCATTCTAGTGAAATCTAGAGTGTCTACTGTGTCCGTCGGCTCATGGTAATTTTGGTTTCGCATGAAGCTCGTGTCAGTTACCATAACCGCGTCAAAACCTTCGCCCCAATACGAAGCATGATCTGAAAAAGTAATCTCTTGGAGTTTGCTTGGTGCATTGAGTGAATATACATCGATATCTGATCCTGTAGAGAGATGCTTCTTGACCTGCCTAACTGGCTGCCTATCCTGAAATCTTCCTATTACCGCAATGAAATCTGCAGTTGTCGGATATAGTAGATTCATGCCTGGTATGGGAAATTTTTGAGAGTTCTTCTCGTCTGAGAAATATCCTATCATTTCAGCGCTGATCATTAGTTTTATGTCTCTGTTTGTTTGTTTCATGTTTTTAGCATGGACTCGACTACCCATGGAATCACTCTTGAAGTGCGGCAGCTCTTCTAAGGTGTAAGCAATGATATCGATGCGGTGTTTGAGCTGTTGGTTGCTTTCGGAGAGTAATCTGGCGACCTCTAGTATGCCAGCGACCCCACTAGCGTTGTCATCGGCACCAGGGTTGTTGTCATAATGAACGTCATAGTGAGCTCCGAGAATGACAGTTTCGGAGAATTGTGCCCCAAAAGAACAGATCACATTTGTGTACTCATTTTCATCTACGGTATAATTTTGTAGTTCTAGCTCACAGCTATAATTGCTCATTTCTTTTACAATGTAATCTCTCGCTTTGTTGAGAGATTCAATGTTATGAGCATTTCTAGATGGCGTGATGTCTGTGAGGAAATTCACATGTGACTTTAGATTGTTTTGACTTATGGACGTTTCTGGAGATGTACTTTCCTTTGTGGAAATTATTGGATTTCTGACTAGTGCGAAGACGATGCAATACATGAGTAATCCGATCGCAATGATACCTAGAATAACTTTTTTGATCATAAAACATGATTAGTGAATGTATTTCTTATCTTTCAATTCTTCAGGGAGAAATTCTTGAGCTTTGTTTTCGTCTTGTGAGGCTTTTGGAGTGTATTTGTAGCCTTTGCCGTAGCCTACTTCTTTCATGAGTTTTGTGGGAGCATTTCTGAGGTGCAGTGGCACTGGGAGGTTTCCTTTTTCTTTTACGTCATTTAACGACTGGTTGTAGGCCTCATAGACAGCGATTGATTTTTTGCTTTTGGCCATGTAGACGACTGCTTGAGTGAGGTTTACACCACATTCTGGCATACCGATAAACCTACATGCATCATAGGCTGCGGTAGCTTGTGGTAGGGCGAAACTGTTGGCTAGACCAATGTCCTCAGAGGCAAATCGTACGATACGTCTAGCGATGTACAGCGGATCTTCTCCCCCTTCGAGCATTCTATTGAGCCAGTAGACGGAAGCATTGGCATCTCCTCCGCGCATAGATTTGTGAAGCGCACTTATGATGTTGTAGTGCTCTTCCCCCGCTCTATCGTAGAGGAGGTTTGATTTTTGGAGTGCTTGGTCGATGACCTCCTTGGTGATCTCTCCTTTGGCTTTGTCGGATTGCTTAATCAGTTGTATGGAAAGTTCGAGTGCATTGAGGGCAGACCTAGCGTCGCCACTGACCATGTGAGCGAGATATTCTTTTGCTTTGTTTTTGAAGACGACTTTCGATTCTTTTAGAATTCCTCCAAAACCATTTTCTGTATCAGTGAGGGCTTGGTCAATGATCTGGATTATTTCTTGTTGTTTAAGTGTCTCGAGAACAAATGTTCGTGTTCGAGAGAGGAGTGCATTGTTTATTTCGAAACTTGGATTTTCTGTCGTAGCTCCGATCAGGGTGATGGTGCCATCTTCCACGCTTGGTAAAAATGCGTCTTGCTGTGCTTTATTAAAACGATGGACCTCGTCGATAAAGAGTATGGTTTTGGTTCCTAGCCTGGCGAAGCTCTCGGCTTTTTCTACTGCAAGCCGAACATCTTTGACTCCTGCGTTGATGGCGCTGAGTTGGACGAAGTTCGCTTGGGTTTCATTTGCAATGATGCGCGCAAGGGTCGTCTTCCCTGTTCCAGGAGGACCCCACAGTATCATAGAACAGATCGCGTCGTTTTCTATGAGCTGAGCAAGGACTTTTCTTTCACCTACAAGATGCCTCTGTCCTACGTAGGAAGAGAGATTTTTTGGTCTCATGCGATCTGCGAGTGGTGTGTGGATTGACATGTACGTATTATGTCATAGGAAGCAAGAATTGAAAAAGCCGTCTATTATCTAAATAGATCGGCTTTTTGCGTTGGTTGTGCTGGAGAGTGTTGTTTATTGCTAGATAACACCCATGCGAGTGAGTCGAGACTCATTTGCTCTGGCAGCAGCAATTATTTGACGATTGCTTGAGAGCTTTGGTTGTGCCACCCTTGCAGGCGATCGCTGTTGACCGAATGTTTGCGTCTTGTAATCTGACATTGCAGATACAAACACATCCATCGTTGCTCTTTGTCCTTTGTTTTTTACAAATTTCCCGTTGACTTGTAACAGACGTAGGGTTTTCTTTGTGCCATTCGCGTCTTGTCCGTGAACAATGATGGCAATTTCGTTTGGTCGTCTGCCTTTGGTGATGTGGCTGTATTTTGTAATCACTTTTAAACCCTCTAGATACGTTGACACTACTATAGCATGATTTCTCTATTTTGTCTAGGAGTAAAGATTTGCGCATTATGTTTAGTTAGAGTAAATTGGACTCCTCGTTATCGTACAAAAAACACATCCTAATGAATGTGTTTATATGCTGAAATGCTCTAGTCGCAATCACTTAGGTTGTGTGAGATCAAAGTTGGAAATAATAGAAGTGGTTAGTAGTTTTATCCGTCTATGATGAGTCATGAAAAACGAGAAAATTTAATCTACTCAATGGTAAGTTTGCTGTTTACTTAGAGGGTTGTACCCCGCCATCGAGGATATCTTGCCATAACTTTAGTTCTTTCCATTTCCCGTCTCTTGCGAGAATTGCCTGCTCTGGCCACGTTGTAGGATCATGGGATCCTAGCTTGTCTGATTCAAGTAT
>CALHMM010000079.1 GCA_938034715.1 Minisyncoccota bacterium | reverse complement strand
TGTCTCGCCATCGAAGCCTCTAGCCGACCTTGAAAGTCTGGGTCAGACCGTCGACTTTCAATGTGACTTTCAATGGCGAGACGTACTGCCTCGGACATGCTGACCCCTCGATCTGCGAGTGGTGTGTGGATTGACATGTAGGTATTATGGCATATTGATTAAGAAAATGGAAAGAAATGGAAAGGCCGTTGTAATTTATACAGACGGCCTTCAAAAAGATTCTTTTTATGGTGTAGTTATTTGGCATCTAACAAACACCCATTTGTTCATGTCGTTGCTGATTTGCGACCGCACTCTTATTAGTCGCTAGGTACTTGAGACTTGTGCTTGCTTTTCTAGGAAAAACATATGCACGAGCTGCATCAAACAAATCTGTCGAGCTACTTCCACTACGATGCCGTAGTCTCTTTGTGTTGGTATTTATAAACCAAGTTGATTCACAATTTTGCTTTTTTCCTTCGCTATACTGCACGATGACAACATTGTCGCCACTTCTCTTGCCAATATATATCTTTTTTAGTGTTTTCAATTTCTTCGACCTGATATGAAGTTATTAACATCATAGCACGTTTTGGTATGTTTGTCTAGTATAATTTATATATTATTACTGTGATTTGTGCTTATCGATAGAATTGGTAATATTGACTGTTATCAAGTCATTTACTAATAAATGTGAGTGGTGTATGCCAACAGAGCTTATTGCAACAAAAATAAAAAACCTTTTTGGAGGTTTCTTATTTGCCTAGACTGGCTTTGGTTGTCGTGTCGTTTAGGAAGGCTCCTTTCCGCCATCGAGGATATCTTGCCATAACTTTAGTTCTTTCCATTTCCCGTCTCTTGCGAGAATTGCCTGCTCTGGCCACGTTGTAGGATCATGGGATCCTAGCTTGTCTGATTCAAGTATTGCTTTGATGTCTACCGGATTTGAGGCTGCAAGTTTAGCGTATGACTTAATGCTGTGAGACTTGAGTATTTCTTGAATCTTAGGGCCTATCCCTTCAATTTTTGTGAGGTCGTCCTCTTGATTTTCGTGAATGATGGGTTGGATGCTATTTGATGAAATTGGGTTCTGGTTGTTTTTGGGTGGAGTGCTGTTGGAGCTTTGTACTCCATTTTGCGGTGTATCACGTAGTAAACCGTATTTTCCTTTGAGTATATAAAAAAGATATGCCAAGAATGTAATAAGGTGTAAGGTCCATCCAAGAAATGGAATCCAAGCCAGAATGCTCGTGACAATTCCAGTAATCGGCGCTACGTTGCTCATCCCCTCGTCTTGGGCAAATTTATAAGCCACGATATGAAGAATGAGTGTGCCAATAAGTAGCGTTCCAAAACTTGAGAAGACTGTTAGGCCGCCAAGGACTGGTATTGCTAGGTAGGCTTCAACAGATGCTGCAACTAAAAAGACGATCATTGCAGGGTTGAGACTTTTTATCTTTTGTTGCATATATTTATTTTAGTGTGTTTATATTATGACATAAATATGAGCTGTTGCATAGTACTAGTTGTTTTTGTTTTTCTCTTTAGTCTTGCTAACCCTCTTTCTCTTCGAGGTTGTCATCCAATCTTTTCCATATGATAGTCCCTTATTCGGTATGTTCACTAGCTCATTAAGGACTTCCCATCTTCTCTTTTTTTCCTCTTTGGCGACGTTATCTTCCATCTTGCCAGTGGCGGTCGTTCCTGGTCGTGGTGAGTACTGAGATATAAAGGCTTTGATGAAGCCTGCTTTTTGACAGAGATCGATCGTTTGCTGAAAGTCTCCTTTGGTTTCCCCTGGAAATCCTACGATGATATCAGTTGCAAAGGTTACTTTTGGCACTTGCTTGCGAATTCTTTCCAAGAGTTCTAGATACTCTGACGCTGTGTACCACCTGTTCATCGCTTTTAGCACCTTGTCGCTTCCGGATTGTACTGGGAGATGTAGTAACCTATCAATATTGGTATTGTTTGCGATGACATGAATGAGTTGGTCGCTATAATCCCATGGATTTGCGCTAGTAAAAGTTACTGTAGTTAAGCCTTTTGTTTTAGCTACAGCATCTAAAAGATATGGAAACAGAGTTGGGATGCGATGTCTTCCTAGGTGTTTTACAAATACAGGCTCTACTTCTTGTCCGTTTGGGAGTTTATAGTGTTCTTGTTGTTCCTTCTTTTGAGCGAGGACTAGATCTGCACCGTATGAGTTTACGTTTTGTCCTAGTAATGTGACTGAAGTATAACCATCTGCTACGAGCTTTTCTACTTCAGAGAGAATGTCTGAAAATGGACGTGATATTTCTTTGCCGCGTGAGAATGGGACTATGCAAAATGTGCAATAATTATTACACCCATTTGATATCACAACCCATGCATGTTTTTTGTCTGATTGCGTTCGTTTAGGGGGATGTTCAAAGCCTACTTCTTCGAGCGGTACAAGCTCAACGTCAGGTATGCGTTTTGCCAATTTTTTACGCAGCTTACCACTGGGTTCTCTAGCTGCAGCCCCGGTAATACATCCCGTGAGTATAATGTGTTGCTGCTGTGGAGATTTTCTTTTTCGCAGATTTCGAATGTAGCCATATACTCGTTCTTCTGCCTTTTCTCTTATCATGCAGGAGTTTATAACAATGAGATCAGCTTTTTCTCCCGTATCTTCATCCGTGATGTGTGTGTAGCCCCTTCCTTCATAGTATGAAGCCATACGTTCACTATCAGCTACATTTTGTTGACAACCAAAAGTCTTGATATAGAAGGATTTCATGAACGTAATTTTTGGAAGTTTGAAGTATTACAGATCTAGTTTTTCGATAAGTTTCTTTTGTGATCGCGATAGTTTTGTTGGTACGTCAACCACAACAGTAACCATATGGTCACCTCTGCCAAATCCTTGAAGTCGTGGAACTCCTTTTGATTTTATGCGAAAAATTTCCCCAGATTGGGTGCCAGCGGGAATTTTCATTTTCACGTCTCCCTCTACTGTTTCTATCGAGACTTTGTCTCCCAATGCAGCTTGCGCAAATGAGATATGAGTTTCACTTATAACATTATCCCCTTCTCGTTGGTATCTCTGATCACCTGACACATCCACTACTACATGCAAATCACCTGCTGGGGCTCCATTTTCTCCAGCCATCCCTTTCCCTCCGAAAGCTACTGTTTGGCCACTGCTAATACCTGCAGGAATATCAAAGACTTCTTCAACTTCTTTTGTTTCGTGACCATCTCCGCCGCAGACTGTGCAGTTTTTCTCGTATCTTTTACCTTTCCCTGTACAATCAGGACAGACTGCTTCCTGTGCAATGTTTCCAAGCATCGTACGCATGACTTTCTGTACGCGACCTGAGCCTTCGCATGTAGAGCAGGTCTCTTGTCCTGCTTGCGGCTCTCCTCCAGATCCATCGCAATGGACGCATGTGATTGCTTTCTTTATCCTTACTGTTTTCTCAACGCCGGTTATCATTTCTGCAAAGCTGATACTCAACCCCACTTGTATGTCTTGTCCTCGCGCATTTCTTTTCCCTCCTCCAAACATTTCACTGAAAATATCTTCCGCTCCTCCACCACCAAAATTAAACTCGAATCCGCCGCCTTGTGCTCCACCGAAGCCGCCAAATCCACCAAAGCCACCGCCTTGTGCTCCACCGAATCCAGCTCCACCTGGTCCTGCTGATCCAAATTGGTCATACTGCGCTCTTTTATTTGAGTCAGATAGTACTTGGTAAGCTTCGTTTATTTCTTTGAATTTTTTTTCATCTCCACCATCTTTATCTGGGTGGTGCTTATGAGCAGCCTTACGGAAAGCTTTTTTTATTTCACTTTCTGTTGCATCTTTTTTGACGCCAAGAAGGTCGTAATAGTCAGCCATGGTAATTCTCTTTTATGATGGTTATATTTGTTTGTCATCAACATTATCGTATCTAAAGGATAATATCATGAGAACAAAAAATTGGCAATCCCATCTGCTGAGTGCTAGTTCGTTGATTTTTTGCTTTAGAATTTTATGACTTCAACGTCTTTTTTTACGTAGATTGTCTCAATCACACCGTAGAACTTGAGGAGCCAGAAGACACATCGTACAAGGAAGATCCAGAAGAATCGTAATATAGATCCAATCGAAATAAGAGCGAGAAAGAGGAAAATTGTAAGGATAATTGGGATCGCACCTGCAAGAGCTTGATTTTCCTCCACTAGATTCTGAGCTTTAATTGCTGCAAGTTCTGTAAGTACATCTGTTATTTTCTCAGAACCAGTTAGGTTTATACCGATGTTTTGCGAGATCTGATTTCTCGTTTTTTCAATAATGGAGTTTTCTAGCTGCGCCTCTAATTCCGGTATAGCCTGGGTGGTTTCTTTGATTAAAGTTGGATCAATCCCGATGCTATTTGTAAAGCTGTCAAATATTGAAGAGGTCTCTTCATTTTCATTTTTAGATAAGAGTATAGTCTCTTCTAAATATGTATCCACGGTTGCTGATTTTTTTGTAGGGTCATTATCATTTCTGAGGTAGCTCATTATCTTGCTTGTGATGTCTATGGTAGCAGTTGTGTTTGAGCTTATGACTTTTTGTACTAGAGCTGAATTTTCGTATTGGCTGATTTTTACATAGTATTGCGATGACATTACGATTGATATTGCTAGTACAAATGATGTAAATCCAAGATGTAGGGCCCTACCCACTTCAATTTTTATTGTAGAGAATAGTGCGTCTCTAATAAGGGTTATACTTCTCCAACATAACAATCCTGCAATAATAATTGCAACGATTTGTATTAGATGCTGCGTGAAAAGTAAGCTTGTTAGCAAAGAGGCACAGATTGCGATGATGGAAACTTTCTTTTTGCCCCCAGTTAGCGTGAGAATGAAAAAAGCGCTTATGTAGAGCGAAAATGTAATAAATGGTGGGATCCACGAGCTCTGGGCTATCGCTCTATCAAATGAGAAATAAAAAACGATGCCAAGAGCTACGACGATGACGGCCATGATTATGTCGTAGGGACGCAGTTTGCGATTTTTCTTGCGCATGTCTGTAAGCTTCTTAGAAGCTTCACTGGTTATTGTTGCGTGAGATTGTTTAAGATCCATTTATTTTTGCTAAACTTTTTGGTTTTGGTGATTTTTCTTACTAGCCTTTTTTGTTTATTTTATTATAGCACTTTTTGGGAAAATTATGCGAGTGTTTTTTTGTAAATTTCTAGATTGACTGAATTGACTGTGTAACTTACTTAGCAGCTTGCTTGGCTTTTGTTAGTTCAGCAGGTTCTATGAATGACATGTTTTCATCGATTGGATCGTAGGTTGATGCTTTGGCTCCGTTTTTAAGGAAGTAATCAACGATTTCCTGTACTCGGTACTCTGGTGCACTTGCGCCTGCACTTATGCCAACAATATTTTTTCCTTCTAGCCACTTAGGATCAATTTCGTCTACAGTATCGATTAGATATGCTGGGACACCTTCGTTCTTTACTACTTCGACAAGTCGGTTTGAGTTTGATGATGTTACGGACCCTACAACGAGTGCGATGTCCACCTTTTGTGCAAGGAATTTAATTGCTCCTTGTCTGTTTGTTGTTGCGAAGCAAATATCGCTAGCTGACGGCTCAGTTGTGTTAGTATACTTTTGTTTTATAGCCTTTATTATTAAGGCTGTCTCGTCTATGCTTAGAGTTGTTTGTGTGAGTATGACAACTTTTGCATCTGCTGGATAGTCAAGTTTTGCTACGTCCTTGATGTTATCGACGAGTGGGACTTTGATTCCAAGTTTCTGAGCTTCGCCAAGTACCCCTATCCCCTCTACGTGTCCTTTGTGTCCTACATATATTACTTTGAATCCATCTTTGATGTAGCGGATAATCTCTATATGGACCTTTGTAACAAGTGGACAGGTAGCATCAATGATGCGTACCCCTCGTGCTTTGGCCTGTTCGTAATGTTCTGGTGGTGAGCCATGTGCAGAAAAAACTGCAATTGCACCTTTTGGTATCTCAGAGACTTCTTCTACAGTAATAGCTCCTTTTTCTGCCAGATCATTTACAACTGATTTATTGTGCACTATGGCGTGCTTTACATAGACAGGTGCACCAAATATTTCGAGACAGTCCTCGACAACGTCAATAGATCTAGCAACTCCTGCACAAAAACCTCTTGGTGAAACAGTGATAACTTGTGAAATCATAGATGTATTTTGTATAATTAGTCGGTTATTTGAGCTTCCATTTTTGCCTAATTCTCTCTATCATACCTTCTTTTTCGAGGTTGTCTAGTATTTCTTTGAGCCATTTTTTGTCAGAGATGTCGTTCCAGTCAGACTTTATCGTCACTCCTATTTGTGTGAGATCACACCTTCTTTCTCTTAAGAGCTCTATGATTCTGCCACGAAAGATCCTCCTGGGAACATGCTTCCCATTTTCCTCTCTCCCCACCTCTCTATTCTTAGGTTTTGTGAAGTCACTTGGATCTGGAAATGACTTGCAAAAATCTTTTAGTGGGCAGATTAAGCATTTAGCTTTTCTCTTGGTACAAATTGCAGATGCAAAGTCCATAAGTGCCTCATGCCATTCCCTTGAGTGACCTTTTGGTACAAATTGCTTTATTTTGTCTGATGGAGACTTTAATTTTTTCCAGTTTTTATTCCCGTGTAGCCTACGGATAACTCTTTCTACATTTACATCTATTGTTGCGAGATCATGGTTTTTGCCAAAGATGAGTATGGCGTTGCTTGTGTACGGCCCTATACCTGGTAGAGTTAGCAACGTATCTACGTTTTCTGGCACTTTTTCATCGTATTTAGAGTGAAGTATTTTTGCGCACTTGTGTAGATTTAGTGCTCTACGGTTGTACCCGAGTCCCTGCCAAGCTCTGAGAACATCTGATTGTTTGGCATTTGCTAATGCGTTTACATCTGGAAATTTTTCTAAGAAACTTACGTACCTTTCGCGAACTTTTGGTACGTTTGTTTGTTGAAGCATAATCTCGCTGATGAGGATATGGTAGAGATTGTCTGTTTGCCTCCACGGGAGATCGTTACGACCCATTTCTGCATACCAGGAGAGTATTCTCTTTTGAATTTCAAGTTTTTGTGTTGATGTTATCATTTGTTTGCTATAGATATTTATTATAGCAGTTGAAATTTTCACATATCAAAAAACCCTGCATATGCAGGGTTTCGCAGAAAGTGAGTTTATTTTAGTGTTACAGTTGCACCAGCTTCCTCTAGCTTTCCTTTGATTTCTTCAGCTTCCTCTTTTGCAGCTGCTTCTTTCACAACTACAGGAGCGCCGTCAACCATATCTTTGGCTTCTTTTAGTCCTTGTCCAGTGATTTCTCGAACAGCTTTGATCACATTGATTTTGCTATCTCCAGCTGCAGTTAGTTCAACGTCAAATTCTGACTTTTCTTCTGCTGCTTCTGCTCCACCTGGTCCTGCTACTACTGCCGCTGCTGCTGCTGGCTCAATCCCGTGCTCGTCTTTTAGAATTGTTACGAGCTCATTTACCTCTTTTACGCTTAAGGCAACGAATTCGTCTGCCATTTTCTTTAGGTCTGCTGCCATAAATTTAATGTTAGTGTTTGTTGAAATTATTTACTTGCTGCGAGTGACTCCATTGCACCAGCAAATGATTTTTGTGGTGTTTGAATTGCACTGGCAAAACTCTTTGCAGGTGACTGTAAGAGTCCAACGAACTGTCCTCGGAGCTCATCAAGAGACGGCATCTTGGAAAGTGCGACTGCCTCTTCGAGTGTTAGTAAGTCTCCATCAAGTACGCCACCTATTAGCTTGATGTTTTCATTGTCCTTTGCAATTTTTGCGATAAGTTTTGCACTAGTTACCTCATCAGCTGAGACAGAAATTGCGACTTGACCATCAAGGCTTTTCGTATCGAGGTCGATGTTGTTGTTTTTTAGTGCGATCGCTAGAAGCTTCTTTTTGATGATTTGAAATGTTGATCCAGATTCGCGAAGCTCCTTCTTTACTTTAACCATATCATTTGCGCCGAGTCCTTTGAAATCTGCAAATACTGCAGCAGGAGCGGTTTCAAGTTCCTTGGTTAGTTTTTGAACAATTTCTTCTTTTTGACTACGTGTTAGCATAGCGTGTGTCTTTATGACAAATAAAAATCCTGCTTCACGCAGAATTGAACTATTATCGACCAGAATTCTCTTTGGGAGATTTCATAAATAATTCCTCACGAGGTCTTGCGTTATAGAAATAACAGCCTGCGTTTCTACGGAAATTTAGATTGTATG
>CALHMM010000078.1 GCA_938034715.1 Minisyncoccota bacterium | reverse complement strand
ACCCTCATAGCTCCAGTTATCATCATTTTCTATGATATGATCCTTTTCTTCCGTAGAGATCGTATAAAAATGATGTTGATAATTGTCACTCCAGAAACGATGAACGCCAGTTGCTGCTGAAGCACTGCTGGTGGAAAGGGTTAATTTTGAAAGAAAAAGATGTGGAAAAACAGCTGCGCCAGTCATCAGGAAAACAGCCACTACAAGCGCATTCAAAAATGTGCCATCTCGAAAAAGGGATTGCTTCATAAATAGTAGAAAATTATTCAATAGTACAAATACATTATACCATCTTCTGTTGAAATATAACGCTCTTTCTCAAAACTACTCCCCAGTGAGTATTAAAAATCAAGTTCGCTGAAAAATACTCCTAACCAATGCATTAAAAACTACTGTCTATAGACTCTTATATAGTCAATCATGTACTCAGCAGGAAATACTGTTTCAGCATTTGGTGAACCGCCCCATGAACCTCCTACTGCAAGGTTTGCCAAGATATACATGTCTTGGCTAGCGACACCACTTTCGACACGATGATGTGGCACTCCATCGATGTAATACTGGATAAATCCGGGTTCCCAAAGTGCGCTATAGACATGATAATCTGCACTAAAATCATCACCATTGACATGTGATGGCTGTGACACAAGATCGTCATTTTCATCAAAGTAATGATACGTTTGATGGATTTGATTAGTATTTCCTCCCAAATTCTCCATAATATCAATTTCAGGCTTCAGATCGACATATTGCGTATTCAACAACCAAAACGCAGGCCACAAACCCTGCCCTTTCGGAATCTTCACGCGTGCCTCTGCATATCCATGCGTAAAATTAAATGAATCCCGAGAAGTGATAATCCCAGAAGTATATGGCTGATTATTCGTACGCTCAAGCAAGTTTGGAGGAGTTGGCAAAGCAGAAATAACCAAAGCGTCACCAGTAAAAGAAAATGGTGTCATACCAAAATCACCTTCGTCTCCAAAGACATCTATATAGTGTTGTTCTTCTTGGTTAATGATCAATCCAGACCCCCAAATAAACGCTGTATTCCATTTATCAATATTCAGGCCAGATCCTCCAAATTCATCGTAAAATGCTATTGAATAATCTTGTACAGCCGCAGGAAGGTACGATAAATCAGTCGGAGGAGTTGTACGATCTGGTTCACGTGAAGTTGCACTTACACTTTGTGTTGGTGGTGAATACAGACCATCTTTAAATGCATTCACTTGGTATTCATAAACCCCACCCAAAACAACATCTTCATCACGGTATGACCTAGAATCCGTCACTGTAGCGAGATACTCATTATCTCGGATAATATCATATCCCTGTGCATCTCCTACTTCATCCCATTCAAACGAAATAAAATCATCACCAAATCCAGTAACCGTAAGATTTGTTGGTGTCTGCGGAGTTCCAGGCTCTACTACGCATTGATTGCTACAACCGTCGCCTACTACTTCATTGCCATCATCACATTGCTCGCCTGTCTCAATGACAGCATTGCCGCACACCCAATTGCTTGCAGTAACGTCATATCGAAACCAACCGCCTTGGCAATTCAATACCTCGCTTAATTTAAAACCAATAGCGCACTGTGTAGCAACATCCCACGATCCGTAAGACTCAACACTCGAATGATCCGTCTGATAAACATCATCATCAATGCGAATATAATCTACAATCACATCTTGCTCAGCAACACCTTCACTGACAAAGTGGACTTCAACAAAATTTTGATCCAACCCGTTCGACAATGTATAAGAATAATCAGCATCTTGCGTCGTCACAATCCAACTTTGCAATGTCTGACCACCAATACGTAATTCAATCTCTTCATCACCCACAACACCACGAGCACGAACGGTCACTACACGAGGTATACCTTCACCTTGTGGCACTTCTACTTCACACTGCATGCTGCAACCATCACTATCCAATAAATTACCATCATCACATTGCTCGCCTATCTCGACAATTGAGTTTCCACAAACTATGCCACTGTCATTTAACGAATAACGAAACCAACCGCCTTGGCAATGCAATGTCTCACTTTCCTTGAAACCTATTGCACATTGACTACCGACATCCCATGAGCCGTACGATTCTACAATTGCATCCTCAGTTTGAAAAATCTCATCATCAACACGTAAATAATCTACAATCACATCTTGCTCGGCAACACCTTCACTGACAAAGTGGACTTCAACAAAATCAGCATCTAATGGTGTCGTCATTTGATAACTATAGTCCTCATATTCGGCAGAAATAACCCATTTCTGCAATATTTCCTCACCAATGCGTAGTTCAATCTCTTCATCACCCACAACACCACGCGCTCGTACAGTAATCACGTTAAAAACCTCTTCAGCTTCTAGTGCGCACCGAACATCACAACCGTCATTATCCAATAAATTACCATCATCACATTGCTCGCCTGTCTCTACAATTGAATTCCCACAAATTGGATCCACATCCTCTTCCGGATCAACAACAGGATCCACCACTGGATCAGGATCTACTTCTGGCGTAGGTGTGGTAATCCCCTTTTTAGGTGTATAAAATGCAATACCTTCATATTCCCAGTTTGGATCACTTTCGATTAATCG
>CALHMM010000077.1 GCA_938034715.1 Minisyncoccota bacterium | reverse complement strand
AATTCTTCGCTGTGTGGAATCTCAATTACTATGTCATCGCTTGTTTGGAGAATACCATCAGGCCCTGCTGATTTAAGTAGATCTTTTATGCAAGGCGATGCAGGGACTTCTCCTTCATTTTCATCTAATGTATACGGGCTATCCCAGGGGTCACGAATTACTTCAGTCAACCCGTCTGCTCCACCATCGATAGCGTTGCTAATTTGCGTCATTGCGTTTACCCAGTTCCACTGACAAGCATGTGTTTCTGGAATTCCTCTCAAATCCAATGTCCGGCAGACACATTCGGAACATCCTGAACCAGTTATCTCCATAAGCGTATTACCACTTTCGAGTCTGGCAACTTTGAAAGCTTGTGCAACTGTTTTTTGCTGTATTTTTACTCGCGCCTCTTTTGCTTTGTGGCGTGCAAAGACGATTGATGTTACGACAACTACTGCCAAGATTCCTATTATTGCTACAACTATTAGCAGCTCGATCAAAGTAAACCCTGATCGATATTTTTTTTTGAGAGAATACATGACAAAGTAGTTGTGAATTTTATGTTTGCATTATACTATTGTAATTTTCTTAGGTCAATTTACTTATACAGAGTAGTTTGTTATTACGTCTATTTCCTCATCAAAACTTGAACTCCGTGTTTTACAAAATGTTCTCCATCAATTCTCTCATATATGTTTCAAATTGAATCTCATGTATAATAATGCCATAAACATACATATTTAAGTATATACCAATGTCTACCAATAAGAAACTGCTGCAAAAAATTATTCTTTCATTTTTTATTCTCGTGCTAGCAATTTTTGGATGGGTATTTCTTTACTCAAAGGTGCTCATAGAATTTTTCCCGAGCCCTGGTGTGTTTATGATTGGTAATGCTATCATTATTGCTTCTTGGTTTTTTCTTTATGTGCAAAGAATTGAGAGGCAAGTAGTCTGTCCGCATTGCAAAAAATCGTTGGTGGACAGTGAGGGATGGAATATTTTTGCAAAAAAGTGTGAGTACTGTCAGAAATCCTTGAAAAATTAGATATCGTATTTATTTCTTTACTTTTTTGAATTGTCTGCGTGGAAATCAAAAACACTGCTTGGATGCAGTGTTTTTGATTTAGTGTCGATTTATTTTCCTCGTTTTGCAATTTACTCATTTACTATTACCTTCGACAACTTTCTGGAGCGAAAGTCTCACATGAAGAGGTAGAAGATCCATCGATGCACCATTCTGCCATATTGCCCCATTGGTCTGGGTTGTATATTGTTCCCCATTTGTTTCTGTTTGTAGGACACTTCCTCGTTCCATCTTCATGTCTTTGCACTAATGTTTCAATTACTGCGCTTGTTTTGTTTTTTTGCGTGCGGCAACCATACGAGGCTCCGTCGTAATGGTAACTTGTTGAGTTATCCCATGAGCCGTATGCAGGGTTTCGTGCAGGATCTTTTAGATTGGCATACTCCGGACACAATGGATGGTTTGTTCCTGGGTAGAAGCCAAAGCTTGGAGAATCATCCGCAGAATGTTCACTGCTCTCATTTGCAATGGACCCATCGCCTGATGGTTGCGTTTGGCAGTTGAATGATCTCCCTGCATAGTCAAAGCTAGTAGAATTATCCCATGAGCCTTCGCGGGGATTGTGCGATGGATATCTTGAATGCGTTTCACGAGGAGGACACATTGAGTTCTGTGTTCCGGGGTAAAAACCAAACGGCGCATGTTGTTCAGGGATTGAAATACTGCTATTACTGTCTATTAAGCTTTTGGATTTAGTATTACCACTACCATCGATTTCCTGTATTTCGTAACTATAGCTGCGAGCATTTTCCTCATATGGTATGGAATCTCGAATAGCTAAATCTGATCCTAGATAGTACCAAAAAGCATCGTTTGTTATTTTTGAGCCTGGAGTCGTGCCCCAATTTCTCCAATTATTGATATCTCCACTTTTATGCTCTAGTGTGCCTATTTTCTCACCATTACGATAGATATTGTACCCTTTTACTAAGGGTCTGATATTAAAACCGACGTTTACGGTAGCATTATTTCTGACACTTGCACCTTGCATTACTCGAATTGGCGGGAATGATGTTTGATACTGGTTAAATGTTTCTGATTCTAGCAGTGCCATTACATGACCTCCATTTGCTAGGTCTGAGACTTTAAATAGTGGGTCGTCAGGATCAATGATGGTGACTTGCCTACCTCCCGTTTTTTGTGTCGCTGACCTTTTGTTGGACGTTGTCAGATTTCTTGTAACGAACGTTGATCCTTGTCGTATCCCATTTGGGATACTGCCGCCAATAGAGATGCTGAGAAACCCACTTTGCTCTGTCACGTCAATGGACACTAAAGATGATGGCATTGTCGTTAGTAGATCTGACTCGGGAAATCTGTCTTCATGGAGCACTATGTCTTCTGGGTATTCTGCAGGTAGGTCGTCTAACAAATTTACTTGGCTACCAGGAGGACCGACGTTGAAAAATTCTCTCTCCCCATCCAGTGGTGGGAGGCCCAAATTCAAACCTGATGTCGTAGTTGTGTTTGTGGAGGGATTCCAGTCTCCGTCCCCGCCAGTGTCGGGGACTTCCCAGGGATCGTGAAGTGGCTCAACTGTGCATTCTTCGCATTCTATAAATGCATCTGAGGCTGTGAGATCAAATGGATTTCCAGCAATACTGTAGTATGCGAGTGATGTAAAGATTGCACAAATTGAAAGAACGATTGGTGTCCTAAACTTTTTCATATTTTTGTATTAACGATACCTTTATAGGATTAGCATATAGATAATCATACCATAAGCCACCAAGTTGATTTACATATAATTGTTACACGTTTGAAAAAAATAATCCCCTACCAATTCTCAGTAGAGAAAAGAGGATAATATTTTTTGAATTACTTCTTTGTGATACTAAACATAGTATGAACTGTTATTTTTATGCAATTCAAACGAGTTTGCTTATTGACTTTTTTGTATATTTATGATATTGTAATGTAAACATACATGGACCTTAAAATCATGACACACGATATTCGTAAGCGCTATGTTGCTATGAAGACAGGGGTAGCTCTACTAGTAGATAGAAGTCTACGAAAAGAGATGCGCGAACACACTCAATCCATTACTGAAGATGTAGATGCTTACGTCCTATCATTTGAAACGACTGGGACCAAGAAACTGTTTGGCACCGACATTGGCCCATCCAGTCTCGCCCAGCTCACTAGTGAACGACACTCGGTAGAATCTGCAATTGATGCGACTAGCCTAGGACTAGTGAATCGCGCTCGTACAACTTCGCGTTCATTGGAGTTTGCAAACCCGAGAAATCTGAAGGGGCTCAAGTTAGTTCTCTCAAAGATCATTGGTGCAATGCAGCCTGCATCTGAAGGGACGCTAAGCATTGGTAATCGTAGTAGAAGCATCTTTGAAACAATTGTGAGAGAGTCAAAGAGAAACATTGTGCCAGAGGGATTCTGGAGAAAGCTAT
>CALHMM010000076.1 GCA_938034715.1 Minisyncoccota bacterium | reverse complement strand
TGTTTGTTTTAATAAATGTTGAAGAACAATTGTCAAAATGTAGGGGACGTTCCCCAATTATGAGCAGGGTCGGAATATGAGCCACCTCGATTCTGCCTAAGTCCCGTAGATCTTCTAATCTTCAACATTGCAGACGCATTCAGTAGACTCCCCTTAATTAATTTAACAGTTGAATATGGACACAAGCAGCACACCGCAGAAAAGGTGAGCCTTTCCTTTTTTGGGCTGTTTTACGTCTAAAACCAGACTGACATGATTTTGTGTGTGAACTCGTCATAGTTTACGTCACGCTTTCCAAATTCCGTGAGAAGGAAGTCCTTTTTATGCTTTAAGGATATATATATATGTGAGTTTATTAGACGTAACAAATCTTCTGTTTGTTTACAACGCTCAAATTATTCTAGTACACCTCTATTATGAGCCAGTGGCCCATATTCAGGGAACATGGTCCATAATAGGGGAAATTCCTCTCAAATTGTTTTCAATGTGTTTGATTGCTGTTTTTTGTGTCTCCAGTCATTTATGACTAGGACACACTTTATGATAGGCGAAGAAGTCTGTGTGTGTGTGTATGGACAACATTAATTTTGTCCAAGATGATTTCTCGGAAATGACTCGACCAATTTCTCCCAAATGTTAGCACAATATCACAGGCCTTCCATGGTTGATGCACAACCTTTTAGTTTTGTTCTATCGGTTTTATTTTTTCACGAAAGACGAAATACAAATTGTTAATCAAAATTTGCCTGACACAGTTTCTAAGAACTGACAGGCCGTTTTCTCTCAGCTGTTAACACAACATCATAGGCACTCCAGGGGTGATGCTCGACCTTTTTAATTTATTCTGTTACATTTTTTACAGAAATTGAAAAAAAACCACCACATTTTATAAAAAAAAAAAATTATATATATTTTTATGAAACTTGGTGAGTAGATGCTTTAGGGTATGATAAGTAAAATTATGTAGTTTTTATCATCATCATCATCATCATCAGTACCTTATGATAAGTAAAATTATGTAGTTTTTCTCATACATCACACTTACACCTAACTCCTCAGACATCTCACGATCAAATCCCTCTTCCAGAGATTCATCAATATCGAGACGACCTCCAGGAAACTGCCACGAACCTGCCTTTGGATCAAAAGACTTTTCTTTACACAGGAGATACTTCTGCGTCTCTCGATCATAAACAACAGCGCGTTGAGAAAAAAACACTTTAGCATTTTTTGGGTCGGCTGGTCTCATTTTTTCTTCTTTCTCTTTTTCCATTTTTTCTATATTCTAGTTACTAAACAACTTATTAAAATCTCTAAATATTTATTATCGTTACAAATCCGCCAATTTTTCCGGCTCCTCCCAGCAACTTTTTTACATAATCAATCAACGATTTATTTTTGTCATATTTCATATTTTTTGGTCCGACGAGTGCGATGATACCTTCATCTCCATCTGATTCATATTTACTGACGACCATCGAATAATTCTTTGTCTTTGCAATTGGGTTCTCTTCGCCGATATAGATCTGTGTCTCGCCATCCTCTAGTTTTTCCATCAGATCATCACACTGCTCATCGATATAATCAAGCGTTTCTGCGATCTGGCACAATTCATCGATATTATCTTTATCGACAGCTTTGAGAAGATTTGTCATTCCAAATTCTGATTTCTCACCAGTTTTTGTATTGATCAGTACTGCAGCATAGCCGCTCACCGTAGATATCAACTTAGCAGTCGTACGCATCAATCGTACATTCTGCGCCCGCAATTGAAGCAATTCTTTCTGCAAAACAACCTGTTGTTCCTTAGAAAGCTCTCTCTCCGCCATGATATTCTCGACAAAATACCGATAACCAGCATCTGTAGGAATTCGTCCAGCAGAGGTGTGCGGCTGGTACAGCAAGCCCTCCTTTTCCAATTTGACCATATCGCTGCGCAAAGTAGCAGATGATACATCAAAACCATAATTCTCAGTGAGGATACCTGATCCTACAGGAAGAGCTGTGTTGGTATATTCCCCCACCACAGCAGCTAGGATTTTTAATTGTCGATCATTTAATTCCATAAACATGTATTGTAATCACAGTATATTTCATGATTAGCACTCTGTCAAGTAGAGTGCTAATTAGATAATACCCGAGTATAAATATTTGTCAACTCCCTACAAACAAAAACCCTTCTTTATAAAAAGGGTTTTTGTAAATATGCGCAGTTTACCAGATAACGATACGATCCTTTGGGTCTCTATACATTTCCTGACCCTCTCTCACATCAAACGCCCCATAAAATGCACCGACGTGCGCAAGTGGACCGTTCACACGCCAGATCGCCGCAGAATGTGGATCAATCATCGTCAATCTTCGCCTTTCTGCTTCACGACACGATCCTGCCTCCATCACAGCGCACGCCAGGAAAAAACGTTGTTCGCCAGTAAATCCATCTGGCCCTTTTTTCGTAATATCCTCGCCTTTTTTCCTCGCAGTAGATTTATATGCTTCATAAGCAATCATAATTCCACCAAAATCTGCCATATTCTCACCTACAGTCAGTGCACCTTGTGTATTTAAGCCTGGGAGGACTTCAAACCCATCGTAGAGGTTGATCATTTTCTTTGTCAGTGAATCAAAAGCCTTTCTATCCTTCTTACTCCACCAGTTCTTGATATCACCTTTCTCATCAAAGAGTGACCCCATATCATCAAAGCCATGTGTGATCTCATGTCCTATCACAGCTCCGATACAACCATAGTTGAGAGCATCATGCGCATTCGCGTCATAAAACGGCGGCTGCAATATACCTGCAGGATAAATCATCTCATTATTGAGTGGGTTATAGTACGCATTGACAGTCGGCGCTGTCGTCTCCCATCTCGCACGATCTGTTTTTTTACCGATACGCTTCATCTGCTTCATATGTTCCCATGTGCGAGAGCGACACACATTACCAAAATAATCATCAGGTTCGATTGTAAGATCTTTATAAACTTCAAATTTCTTTGGATGACCTATTTTAATAGTCATTTTCCTTAATTTCACAAGCGCTTTTTCCTTTGTCTTTTCTTCCATCCACCCCAAAGCCTTAACCCTGGACGCAAATGTACGCTTAATCGTCGCGGCGAGCTCAAGAGCCCCTGCACGTGATTGCTCAGTGAAATGCTTGCGTACAAAAACCTGCCCAAGCGCATCTCCCACATGATTATCCGTACTAAAAAGCATGCGTTTCCACGCTGGTTGAGGTGTATCGATATCCATCAAATCTTTCAAGAAAAATGTAAAATGATCATTATATATGTCCTCACTGAGATACGGCGAAAAAGACACAAGCAATCGCCATATCAAATACCGCTTTCTTTGGGTTAAGCTAAATTTCTCCATTGCATCACTTATTGCACTGAAATACTCTGGCTGACCAACGATAAAATACGCACCAGAGTCAGCGCCTATTTCGTCAAAATAAAGCTTCCAGTCTATGTGTGGCGCTTTTTTCTTCATTGCAGTAAGTGTCATCTTGTTATACTGCTTGTGGACATCTCGCAATTCTACCTTTGTACGAGAATGCTTAGCGATATAATTTTCAATAGCAATCACATCACGTATAAAGGCCTGACGGGAAACCCCCTCGAAGTACTTTCCCATACGAGAGAAATGCTTTTTATAGGATGCGCGAATTTTCCTCTGCGGCTCTTTTGCACTAAGATAATAATCTCGATCTGGCATACTCAGTCCACTCTGATACAAGTAAAGCGCTTGCACAGCACTATTTTTCTCGTCACTTTCTACAAATGGTGCCCACAAAGCACTTACGCCAAGTGCATGAGCAAATCCTACCTGCGAAAGAAACTCCTGTTCCGTCTCAACACTCTGTACATCGTGCAAAAGTTCAGCTAGTGGTGCGATGCCAAGTTTTTCTCTCTTCTTACTCATGCCAGAAAAGTAAAAATCCTTGACAAGAGCTTCATAAGGCTGCACTTTCTTTTTCTTTTTAAGTTCAGCCATGATCACTTTGAGCTTCTGTTGATTTGCTTCATGCAACACATCAAAATTACTCCACCGAGCCTTTTCGGCAGGAATAGGATTTTTCTTTATCCACCCACCAATAGCATAATGAAAAAAATCCTCCCCAGGAGAAATCGATTCGTTCAAGTTTTTTCTGTCAAAATAATTCATAGAAGTATTAATAATAATTTTTGAATACAGTAGTAAATACGAGAGCTAGTCAAAGAGTAAAGATGTTTTCATTCGAGTAAAACTCAAGCGCAAACAGTATTTCTAAGAGATATGTTTGCCTGTGTTGTCAATAAATACTGTGAAACGTATCAGGAAATATGCCAAACGAAAAAAATTTAACGAGGAGACCAGTATATCATATCAAGGTTTATTGAATCAGGATCCTCTACGCCACATTTCAGGATCAATGCCTGCCTGATACCTTCATCACTTGTCATATCCTCATCATGAAAAGTAACAGTATCAGGACCAGCATAAAACGCACCAACATTCTTGTTGTATGACAGCCATATCTCTTCACCAATCTCTGGATCACCTTTTATCATAAAGCACTATTTTACATATGTAGTCCAAGACATTTCCGAACTATGAGAGAATCATAACACACTTACAATGACCTAGTAATAGAGGAAATAACGGAGAAATGTCCCAGGTTCATAAGTTCTATCAAATTCACTCAATTTCAAATTCAAGCATAACGGAAGCACGAAGCAAATTCTCACCAGCCGGAATCTCTGCTTCTACTTGCTCATCGCTGGCGAGGCCAAACCCTTTAGAGCGTGCGTAATCATAAGAAGCCGGCGACCCACCTTCATGGAATCCAACGATATTTCGCAAACGAACACCTAAATCCTTACCGAGAACTGCAGCTTTTTCTTTTGCGTTAGCGATTGCTTGTTTACGAAGCCCAGCCTTAATCATTTCATCATCATCGATGAAAAAATTAGGACCAGAAAGATTATCGATCTCAATCTCACCAATCCTCGTCAAAACCGACTCCACATTATCTAAATCACGAATCTTTATCTGCATCAATTGATTTACGCGGTACCCATCTGACTTCCGATTCCGAAATTCTCCCTCATATCGATACTCAGGATTTACGTTATAACTCAATGTCTTCATATCAGTATCTTCGATACCAAACTCTCGCAAAAATCCAAGTAATGTAGATGTACGCGTATTTACAGAATTAGTAGCCGCTTCGATTGTTGGAGATTTCTGAGAAATACGAAAAGTCAGAGAAGCTGTATCTGGCTGAACAAGCTGCTCTGCAGTACCAGAAACAGAAATTGTCCGCGCACTTTCATTTGGATGCAGTTGCGCCTGCGAAGGAGCCGTATCAAAAAATCCGACCAAACCAAAACACAGACCTGCAGTTGCAATAATCGCGATAATAACTGAAACAAAATTTGCATTCATAAAACAATTTACTAAATTTCTATAGCGTGAACAGTATTTGTCCCACCACTCTTTCCAAATGGCACACCAACCGCCACGACAACACGATCACCCTTCTTGGCAATTGTGTGCTTTTTTACGATTTCCTTTGCAAAAGTCACAACATCAGAAATGTTTTTGAAGTTATGATCTGTAGCCAACGGAAATGCTCCATATGAGAGATTGGTCTGCTGAAGTGTTTTCGCCTGAGATGAAATTACGAGAATCTTCTGTGACGGCTTGTATCGTGAGACCAAACGCGCAGTCTGCCCACTCTCTGTAAGAGCGATGATTACCTTTGCATCTATATCATAAGCAGTCTTCACAGCATACCGTGAAATGACATCATCAATTCTTTTTGGTTGTGAGTCCTCTTCACGATCCCCTCTTGCATTGAAATTTTTGTGATCAATCATCTGTTCCGCTTCGACAGCGATACTACTCATCATAGAAACAGTCTCTACTGGATACTCTCCCATTGCTGATTCCTCACTAAGCATCACGGCGTCAGCGCCAGTATAAACAGCGTGAGAAACATCAGTAACCTCTGCTCGCGTTGGTACAGGAGCATGAATCATCGATTCAAGCATTTGCGTAGCGACGATCGCTGGCTTCCCTACCTTTGTACACTTCCTGATGATCATTTCTTGCACAGCAGGCACCTTTTGTGTACCGATCTCTACAGCCATATCACCACGCGCCACCATCACACCATCTGTCACCGCCAAAATCTCATCAAAAGACGCTACAGCGCGCGGCGTCTCAATTTTTGCGATCACCCTCGCTTTTGACTTATGCTTGCTAAGAAGCTTCTTCAAGGCTACAACATCATCAGCACTACGCACAAAGCTCATCGCCACAAAATCAACATCCTGTGAAACACCATATGCCAAATCCTTCTTATCTTTGACTGTAATCGAACTAATCGTCAAATGTGAGTCAGGCAAATTAACGCCGCGCCGCGAACGAACAGTTCCACCATAAATCACTTTTGCCTTGAGTGATTCCTTGCCTATTGAAATCACCTTAACACTCTGCTTTCCATCATTGATCAAAATCCTCTGTCCCACTTCTACATCTTTCAAGAGCTTTGGGTAGTTTACGGAAAACTTTAGAGCACTTCCTAGGATCTTCTTTACTGTTATTTCGACAACAGATCCTCTTTTGAGCTTTGTTTCACCACCCTCGAAATCTCCTGTACGGATTTTTGGTCCTGATAAATCTTGTAAAATAGAAATCGTTTTGCCGGTCTTTGCAGCTGCGGTACGCACATTTTTAATTTGTGCTCCAGCGCTCTGATGATCGCCATGAGAAAAATTAATCCTCGTCACATTTAGTCCAGCTTTAATCATCTTTTCCAAAGTACTTACACTCTCAGAAGCAGGTCCAATCGTTGCTACAATTTTTGTTTTCTTTACATCCGAAACCATAGAAGGAAAATTATCATATTAATATACACCTATCATATCATAAATTCACTTTTCAAATGAGCTAGAGCCAAAAGGCAACAAAAAACACGATCCACAAGAGATCATGCTTTACTCAGATCTGTAACCGACAAACGAGAAAGATTAACACATTTGCTGCCTTTTCCACTCATACAGTGCTACAGCAGTAGCCACAGAAACGTTGAGTGACTCTACACCGCTAGTCATCGGAATCGGCGCAATAAAATCACATTTTTCTTTCGCCTTTTGTGAAATTCCCTTGCCTTCACCGCCGACAATGATCGCGCAACGCCCATCAAATTTCTGCTGCCATATATTTCCTGCAGGATAAGGATTTGCCTTTTCAGATTCTTCATCTGGCATATCCACACCGTAAAGCCAAAAATCATTTTTTTTCAAATCCTCCATAACTTGTCCCATCCCAGCAAACTGTATAATCGGCACTTTTCCAATAGTTCCTGCCGAGGTTTTAAACGTACCACCACTCACAGGCGCTTGATGAAAATCAGAGACAAACACTGCATCCACACCAACTGCCACCGCAGTACGGATAATTGCACCAAAATTCTGTACATCCTCCACACCATCGAGTACCAACACACAACTATCCTGGCGATCTGCGATATTCTCTAAGAGATCACTGAAGTGTGAATAAGAAAATCCAGTATAATAAGCGATTACCCCTTGCGTATGTGCATCACCCACCAAACGTTGCTGTTTCTTACCATCAATTGTCTGCATACGGATACCGTTTGATTTCGCTGTGGACACAATCTCGTCAACGCCCTTAATGGACTTGCCCTTTTCATCCTGTACAAAAAAGACCTCCGCGATCTTTGAAGGATCTGCAATAATTGATTCTTCTACAGCATTCTTACCATAGATATAAAAACCTCGAGATTGATTAAATTTTTTCATAATATAAGGGTAAGACATCAAAACTACGATGGATAAATACTACTACATTTGCAGCATATTGTCCACAAAAAAATTCCTTTGCTTGTCAATGATGCATGGAAGCCTCAACCTTTTTTACTGCAAGATTCTTGCTGCCCGAGAGACAAGATCCCTACTTCTAGATAAAACATGCACTTCCTCGGATTCTTCATCTTTCTTCTGCCGCATCGAAAGCGCAACACCATGAAGCATTATAATCTTTTGACAAAGATCATCATTAACTTGTCGCTTTCTGACAGGTTCCTTAGACTTTAGCCAGTTTACAAACATAATATTTCATTAAAAGATCTAACTTGATATCATCTACTATATTCAATATTTTGTCAATAGATAACCAGTGGATAAACCTAAGCCAGCACAAACAAAAAAACCGCATAGCGGTTTTTTTTGTTTGTCATCCTCTTATTGCCCAATAGGCACTTTCCTTGCTTTGAGATCGGGCTTCTTCACCTCAGGAGAAATTGTACCGCCAGACTTCTCGACACTTTGTCGCGCTGCTGCAGAAAGTGAAATTTCATAGTCAAAAACCAGTTTTTTTGTAAGCTCTCCAGCAACGAGCCTTACACCACTCTTAAATTCTCTATTGCGGATCAGCTTCTTCTCTTTAAGACTTACAAGTGAGACAGTGTCACCATCAGCATAATTACTATCGATAGTAGTTAGCGAAAGAGCCTTTTGGCCTGCGTGTGGAGACTTGAAGCCTCTATTTTTCTTCATTTGCTGGACAAGTGAAGACCGTCCTCCTTGAAACAGTGGATCTACGTTACCACCACTACGAGATTTTTGACCCTTTGTTCCTCGTCCTGCAGTCGTGCCACGCTTCCCCCCACGACCAACACGCTTTCGTTTTGTCTTCCCGACACCTTGTAGTTCATGAATTTGCATACGCTTTTCTAATATAATCTAGTTTCTAGTACCTTTTGATGGATCATTTATTTCTCCCTGCCACCGTCTAGTTTATCCTGAAGATCTTTTAGTTCGTCCCATTTCCCTTCAGCCGCCAAGCTTGATTGCTTTGGCCATGTAGCAGGCTCATGATTTCCGCGAATACCCTCGATCAACTCACTGATAAACTTTGGTGTCGCATTTGAAACATCCGTGAAAGTCTTAAGTCCGCCAATATTAAGAGCTTCTGCGATCTTTGGCCCGATCCCCTCAATCTTTGTTAGATCATCACCTGATGCGTCTTTTGGTGTAGTCTTTGCTTTCACAGAACTTACTGCAGACTTAGCCTTAGTTTCTTTTTCTGATTTCTTTACAGTCTTTGCAGGAGATTTCTCTTGCTCAACTTCCTTTTTCTTATCAGATTCTCGTGGCTCAGCAATATCAGCGAGAGCAGCAACAGTAGCACGAGCTACATTGAGCTTATTAGCAGTCCCCATAGACTTACTCACGATGTCTTTCACACCCAAGAGGTCTACCACAGTTCTCACTGCTCCACCAGCGATAATCCCTCGCCCTTCTGGCGCTGGATTAAGGAAAACCTTTGCAGCTCCTTGCTTCTTCATAATCTGATGAGAAATAGTATTTCCTGCCAAATTCACAGTAATCATATTCTTACGAGCATCAGCAAACGCTTTTTGTATTGCCTGTGAAACATCAGAACCTTTTGCGACACCGACACCAACTTTACCTTTACGATTACCTGCCACAACAGTAGCTCGGAAACGAAATCGGCGTCCACCTTTAACTACACGTGTAACACGCGCAAGATCAAGCAACTTCTGCTCAAACTCTGGTTTCTCTTTCCGCTGTCCGCGACCTTTTTTACGATTGTTGTTGGGCATCATACAGATATAACGTTAGTTATTTTAAAATTTCAAGCCACTTTTTCGTGCAGCATCAGCAAAAGCCTTAACCTTTCCGTGATATTTATAACCTGATCGGTCAAAGATGACGTCAGTCACACCAGCTGCACTAGCTTTTTTTGCAAGTGCTTCTCCTACGCTCACGGCACCATCAACGGTATTTTTTGCTCCTTTCACATCGTGCAAACTAGCACTTACAAGTGTCTTACCAGCACTATCATCTATGATCTGTGCGCTAAAACCTGTTAATGAGCGAAAGACGCTCAGACGTGGCTTTGTAGCACTACCGATCACGCGAGCACGGATGCGTCTTGTGCGGTGTCTTCGTTTTTCATTTCGAGTAGTATTCATACAATCTTAATCTAGAAACATTTACGATAATTAGCTTATTCGAACCTAAACAGCCGCAGCACGCTTACCTTCCTTACGACGTACAATTTCATCATGATACTTAAATCCTTTGCCTTTGTAAGGCTCCACTGGTTTAAGCTCACGAATATTTGCTGCAAGTTGACCCACAGCCTGCTTGTCAGCACCAGCAATCTTCAAAGTATTTTTTTCCACAGTCACGGTCAAGCCCTCTGGTATTTCCACAACGACAGGGTGTGAAAAACCTAGTGCGAGATTAATCTTTTTACCCTGTACATCCATACGAAATCCCACACCATTGAGTTCAAGGATCTTCTCAAATCCACTCGTGACTCCAGTGACCATGTTTTCAATAAGTCGGACAGTAGTTCCCCACATAGCACTTGCAATCTTTGCATTGTGGTTTTTTGTTACACTAACACCCTCTTCTGAGACATTGACACTCACTGCATCGTGGATAGGCATAGTAAGGGTTTCTTTAGCGCCCTTTACTGTTACCACACCAGCGTCTACCGTAACGGTTACACCGTCAGGAATGCTTACTAGTTTTTTTCCAATTCGACTCATATCGCTATATCAATATTATTAGAACGTATAATCCTCTACCAAGCTCGACAAATCATTTCTCCTCCAAGACCTTTCTTCCTCGCATTTTTTCCAGTCATCACGCCTTGTGAGGTAGAGACAACTGAGATTCCATATCCATTCTTGACTTCATGAATGTCAGTATTGCGTACATAACGTCTTTGACCTTGTTTAGAGACCAGTTCTAGACCTTTAATTTTCCCAGTTCTACGTGCATGAGAGATTTGATCATACTTTAGTGTAACTGTAATCTGCGGATGATTAGTATCCGGATTGTTCTCTCGCGAAACACTCTCTATAAAACCTTCATTCTCCAGTACTCGCGCAATTGCAAGTTTGAGCTTTGAAGCTGGAATACTAACCAAAGCGTGGCGTGATGCCTGCGCATTGCGAATTCTTGTCAACATGTCTGCTATTGGATCGATCATAACTTTACTTTGAAAACTTTGCTAAATTAGAGTAGAGGCAGTTTCGTAGTGGCAACCAATTTGATTTACCAACTCGACTTACGGACACCCGGAATCTCGCCTTTACTTGCGAGCTCCCTGAAGCACATACGGCACAAACCAAACACGCGAAGATAATAGCGATTACGACCACACTTCCAACACCGATTTACCTGTCGGGTTGAAAATTTTAGTTTTTTCTTCGATCGCGCTACTACTGATCTCTTTGCCATAATGCTCTATTTATTATTTATCACCATCATCTTCTCGCTTTTGTAGAGGAAAACCAAGTCCTCTAAAGAGTTTTTCAGCATCTTCCTTGCTTGAGGCCTTACTAACAACTGTTATCTGAAGTCCAAAGATATACTTCACCTGTTCAGCAACAATTTCGGGGAAAACAGTATGGTCTTTGATGCCTATATTCAGATTTCCATTACTATCGACACTTGAAACGACAATTCCTTGGAAGTCCCTTACACGAGGGAGAGCTCCATTGATCAAGCGCGTAAGGAACTGCCACATGCGCTCTCCTCGCAAAGTAACCTTGATGCCAATATCCTGACCTTCGCGGATCTTGAATCCTGCGATAGACTTGCGTGCCTGGGTCTTCAAAGGCTTTTGACCTGTAATGGCAGTAATTGCATTATACACCTCATCTACCTTATCTGACTCTTTCGTAATCCGACCAATACCCACGTTCACCACAACCTTGCTGATAGATGGTATATTCATTGCATTGGTCACATTTGCCTCCTTTGCCAAGTCAGCTTTAATGCTCTCATAACGTTCTTTTGTTGATTGTGCTTTCATGGGGTTCGTAATAATCTTTTAGTCCTCTTTAGTATGGATCACACTGTATTATTTAGAAGTAATTTCCTTTCCTGATTTTCTCCCTACACGCATCTTTGTCCCCTTGTCGTCAAATGCAAACCCTACACGCGTTTTTTTCTTCGTACTAGGGTCAATGAGCATTACGTTAGAGATGTGTACTGGGGCTTCCACTGTAATACGTTCACCCTTTTTTCCTCCTTGTGTTGGCTTGATATGCTTTGTGACGACATTTACTTTTTCAACAAGTACTTTATCAGTGCCAACCATAGCTAGCACACTTGACTCTTTTCCTTTATCTTTACCAGCAATGATCGCCACTGTATCACCTTTTTTGATCTTTAACATAATTCCTTGTTGCAAATTTCTCTATAAATAAATACCCAGTGAATTCTAAAATTCTCAGTCCCCAGAAGTATTTTCATGCGTAATACCTGAAATGTTAGGTCACACACATGAAAATACTTATGGAACGTAGCTTCTTGCTAAAGCACCTCTGGAGCAAGTGAAACAATTTTCCCAAATCCTTTTTCACGAAGCTCGCGTGCGATAGGCCCAAAAATACGCGTAGCCTTTGGCTCCTTATTTTCAGGATCTACCAATACCGCTGCATTTTCATCAAAACGGATATATGAACCATCCTTGCGCCTTGTAGCTTTCTTTTGACGAACAACTACTGCTCGTATCACATCACCACTTTTTACACTAGACCGCGGCTCCGCACTTTTCACACTGGCAACAATAATATCGCCAATCACAGCATATCGCTTCTTCGATCCACCAAGAACCTTAAAGCACTCAATTTCTCGTGCTCCACTATTATCAGCTACCTTTAACCATGTCTGTGCTTGAATCATATGTGTGAATTGCCCGTAGGCCGTTTATTAACTTTCTATTATCGATCAATATTGTCTTTTGGTCTATCTACTTTTTTGGTAATGCCTCGAGCGATTTACCTTTGCTACGGGGTCTTGTCTGAACAAATTCCACCGTCTCTCCAGATTTATAGGCATTGCTCTCATCATGAACCTTATACTTCTTAGAAGACTTATACTTCTTATGATTCATCGTATCAGTCTTGAATGTATCTACGGAAACAACAATCGTTTTATCCATAGCGTCACTTACGACAACACCGCGCATAATTTTTTTTTCTTTCATATGGATACTTGTTGAGTCACTCATAAATAATTCTAATGTTCTTGATAAATACTCTAGCTAGAGCGCTGTTTCTGGTTAAGCAATGTCTTTGAGATTGCAATCTCCTTCCGTAAATTCTTGATGTCGGAAGTTTCCTTTAAATTGCCAGTAATAGCTGTCATCTTTTTCTCGTAAAGCTTCTCTTTGAGCTCACCGATATGTGACACCAGATCTTGGGAGTCCTTTAATTGTAGTTCCTTTACTTTCATCGGTTCAATTTATATCTTCTATAATCTATCTGATCCTTACTCTGTATGCTTGAGAATAAATTTCGTCTTTACCCCAAACTTGTGTCCTGCCAGTCGAAATGCATTGCGAGCTTCAGCCTCTGTAACACCCTCAATCTCAAACATCACACGTCCAGGTCGTACTTTTGCAACATAATGATCAACAGTTCCCTTACCTTTACCCATACCTACTTCAGCACCTTTAGCTGTCATAGGATGGTCTGGAAAAATACGGATCCAGTACTTTCCTGTTCGTTGCATAGTCCGCGTAATTGTTCGACGCGCAGACTCGATCTGACGTGCAGTGATAAGACCTGGTGTCACAGCTTTCAAACCGTAACTCCCAAAGGCTACTGTAGTACCTCGAGTAGCATTACCGCGAAGTGGGCCTCCGCGATGCATCTTTCTGTGTTTTACTTTTTTTGGCATCAACATAGTCGTGGTCTATATCTTTTGAAAATTAGTATCTACTGTACACTTTTTAATCCTTTTCGTCAAACTTCAGTCCTTTATATATCCAAACCTTCACTCCTATTGCGCCATAAGTCGTTCTAGCGACATCTCGCGCAAAGTCTATGTCTGCACGCAATGTATGCAAAGGAATTTGGCCACGGGATAGCCACTCAGTACGGCTCATTTCAGCACCATTCAGACGACCCGAAACTGAAATCTTCACACCCTGCACTCCTCGCGTCTTCTCCACTTGATCAAGCATTGATTTAAGCACACGGCGAAACGGCATTCGCTTTTCCAACTGCTCAGCAACATTTTGTGCGACCAAAGCCGCATTCTCTTCAAACTGTCGTATTTCCTTAACCTCGACATCAATCGCAGTCTTAGTCCCAGGAAATACTTCCTTCTTGATAAAACGTGAAATGTCTTCTATCCCACTTCCTCCACGTCCGATCAAAACACCGGGTCGAGCTGTTGTAATAATCACCTTAACAGAACTAGCATTACGCTCAATCTCAACATCAGCAACTGCTGCATGTCGATACTTCTTCATCAAAAGTCGACGAAGCACAACATCCTGTTCTAGTTTCTTGACATAATCACCTCGATTTGCAAACCACCGCGATCGCCAATCAGTAGTGATTCCCAGCCTTAAACTTTTTGGATTAACTTTCTGTCCCATAGTTCTGATGTAATTATTTACCTACTTTATTTCTTACCACCGTCTAGCTCATCTTGCCATTTCTCAAGCTCCTCCCATTTACCTTCGTGAGCCATCTTTGCTTGCTCAGGCCAAGTATCAGGAACATGTGAACCACGAACATCAGCAATCATTTTTGCAATATCCGCAGGCTTTGCGTTAGACAGATCTTCAAACGTCTTTATGCCACCTGATGTCAGCGTTTCAGCAATCTTTGGTCCGATCCCCTCAACTTTAGTCAAATCATCTGCGTCTATCTTCTTACTAGCAACTTTTTTTGCAGGAGTCGCAGTTTTCTTATCCTCTGACTGGACTTTCGCTGGCTTAGATTTCTTTGAATTTTTCGGCGCTAACTCACCTGGGTCACTCAGAACTACGGTGATACGCGAGGTACGCTTAAGAATCTTAAATGCTCGTCCATATGCTCGCGGGCGAAACCGTTTCAATGTAGGACCTTCCCCAACTTGAATATCTGTGATAATTAAATCGTCCATTGTGTAATTTTCATTGTGGGCCGCATTTGCGCTCGCGCTCTTAATAAGTTTTGAAATCACCGGAGCACTTGAACGCAGATCATACTCAAGCATACCGAGAGCTTTCGTCACAGGGAGACCACGCACAGTATCAGCCACAAGACGAGTCTTACGAGCAGATGTGCGGAGAATTTTCAGATGTGCTTTTACTTTCATATAATGTTTCTTGTATCCCAAAGTTATAAAGTTTATATCGAACTACTTCTTCTTAGCATCGATATCACGTTGCTTCGCTGCTTGATCAAGTCCTTTCTGAATCTTCCCACCATGACGAAAGAATGTTCTCGTTGGAGCAAACTCACCGAGCTTATGACCAACCATCTCTTCTGTCACATATACATCAACAAACTTCCGTCCGTTGTATACACCAAATGTAAACGAGAGCATCTCAGGCGTAATCGTACATGAACGTGACCATGTCTTAATCGTGCCGACGTCCTTAGGTTTCTTCCCAGAAACCTTTTTTGCGAGACGTTCGTCTACATATGGACCTTTTTTTAGTGATCGACTCATAAATAATTTTTACTAGACTAACAAAATGATAATACTTTAATTCTTGTGACGTGACTTTACTATAAATCTCTGCGATGACTTTGACTTTCTTCTAGTACGTACACCTAGAGCTGGTCTTCCCCAAGGAGTTTTCGGATATTTCATTCCAACTCCTTGCTTTCCTTCGCCACCACCGTGTGGATGGTCAACTGGATTCATCGCGCTACCACGAACAGCAGGTCGCTTCCCCATGTGGCGAGCGCGTCCAGCTTTTCCTATCTTTGTTGCACTATGCTCAAAATTTGAAACCTCACCAATCGTCGCAAAAGACTTATCGTTGATCAAGCGTATTTCACCAGAAGGCATCTTGATCTGGGCATAACCGTCTTCCACTGCCATAACAAGTGCGCTTGCTCCAGCACTACGAATGATCTGAGAACCCTTCCCAGGAGTCATCTCAATGCTAGAAATTTTTGTACTTGAAGGGATATGTGACAACTGTACTCTATTACCTTCCTCTATAGGAGCATTTGCAGAGGCTATAATCTTCCCACCAACTTTCATGCCATGAGTAGCGATAACATATCGTTTTTCACCATCAGCATAATTGATAAGCGCAATAAGTGCGCTACGATTAGGATCACGCTCTATAGCTGCAATTGTTCCAGGAATATCAAATTTATCCTGCTTGAAATCAATCTCTCTATACAGACGCTTCACCCTTCCGCCCTTGTGTCTGACTGAGATCTTACCAGCACTACGCCCAGCTTTGTAATTTAAAGCACGCGTCAATGACTTCTCCGAGGTACTTCGTGACACCTGCTCAGGCTTCACAATGCTCATGTTGCGTCTTCCTGCTGTATTTCTTTTGTATACTTTGATTGCCATGGGACTTATCTTACGTTTAGCTTAGTTGATATTATGATCTACAAAGAAATTTCTTAGTAAGTACACGCAAGAGTTTTTTGAACATTTGTTCTCAAAACTCCTATGTGTACTTAGAAACCACTATGCTAGATCCAACGCTGTAATTCTCTCGCCTTTCTTTAGAGTGACAACTGCTTTCTTATAAGCACTTTGGTACCCTCTATCATACTTAATTGTTCTGCGTTTCTTTGGAACATTGACGATATTAACTGCCTCAACTCTGACCTTGTAGATCTCACCTATCAACTCCTTCACAACTTTCTTTGTAGCATTTTTATCAACACGGAATACGTATTTACCACCTTTACCTAGCATGTGAGTCTTCTCGGTGACCAAAGGAGCTACGATAACACTACAGGCACGAGCTTCTGGGGAAAGCTTAAACTTCACGTTCTGTGAACGAGCATCTGATGCTGCAGATGAAGTCTCCTTAGTGGTTGTATCCTCCACAACTTCCGCATCTTTTACTTTTTTTCCAAAAATTCCCATATATCTGATCTAAATCTTCTTTATTATGCTGTAAAGTGTTGTTCAATCTGTGCAATACCATCTCGTGATACAAGTAGCACATCCGTATCCAAAAGATCCATTACATTCAATTTTGCAGTCTCCATAACTCTAGTCTTCGGGACATTTCGTGCTGCTTTGTACGTCGATTTTTCCTCTGGGACAAGTCCAACTGTACGTGATGTCTCTACACCAAGAGCCTTTGTGAGTTCACAGAAAATCTTAGTCTTTGGGGATTCCATGACAAGACTCTCACATACAACAAGCTTTCCTCCACGAGCCTTTTCAGAAAGCACAGTCAAAAGAGCCTTACGTCGCATCTTCGCATTGATGTCTTTTGAATAATTTCTGTTTTTTGATGGACCAAAGATTGTACCACCTCCACGCCAAATAGGATTACGAATTGACCCAGTCCTCGCATTTCCAGTTCCCTTCTGTTTCCATGGCTTTTTACCACCTCCTCGAATATCACTTCTCACTTTTGTATGAGCGCTACCAGAACGCCGATTTGCTGTTTGTGCGACATACACTTGATGCACAAGATCAGGATTGGCCGGCAATCCAAAAACACCCTCAGAAAGAGTGATCTCCTCCTTCTTTTCTCCCTTTGTATTGTATAATGCTACTTTGGTCATAGTATAATTCTCCTTTGCGGATATAATAAGTATGTTATTGCCCTGCGATCTCAACTATTCTGCCACTTACTCCAGGCACTGGTCCACGTAATGCAATAATACCATTATCGCCATCAACTGAAACAACCTGCAGTCCAACACATGTAGCTCGCTTTCCACCCATACGTCCTGCCATCCTCTTGCCTTTTATAACATGTTGTGGGAAAGCAGATCCAATTGAGCCAGGCGCACGCAAGGCATGTCTATGTCCATGTGAAGCTGGACCTCCTTTAAATCCATGTCTCTTTACAACACCTTGAAAACCTTTTCCCTTCGCCAGAGCGCTTACCTGTACTATGTCTCCAACCTCGAACACGTCAGCACCAATAGTCTTGCCTTGTCCTAAATCTTCAGAAACTTCTGCTCGAAATTCCACCTTAGTGTCCTTTTTTGATGTCTTAGGGGTGCTCAACCGAATTGCACTATACCCATCCTTTTCCTCACTTCGAATCAAATCAACAGTATTTGGTGCAATCTCCACAAGAGTTACATTATGTGCTCCATCTTCATTATGGATCGTTGTCATTCCGAGTTTTTTTCCTAGCGCGAATTTCATGGTATTTGTTCTTTATAGATGACTTGCAGATCTCAACTCAACCGTTCTTGCGTATAGTCCAGATCAAAAATTTTTCAAAAAAAAATGTGGCTCGTGAGCCACATTAACGCGTTCTCATATCGTGTAAGCAGTATATGCTAAGTCGATATAATTGTCAAGAAAATATTCAAATCTTCTCACGTCTGTTGCTCGATGAGTATTTTGACTGATCATATAAATCCTTCAAAACTTTAACGAAGCCTAATTGTAAATATCTTTTTTACAGACGTGCACGTATCTTTAGAATTTCCTAGCAAGAAAGAAATCTCTAAAGATAAGTGCACAAAAGAGTAATTGCTCATTAAGAGTTCGAACTCTAATAGTAAATAAAACTACTACATCTTGATCTCAATATCAACACCAGCTGGCAAATCCAGTTCTGTAAGACTTGCAATAGTTTTTGGTGTTGGATTGATAATATCGATCAATCGCTTATGCGTACGCATTTCAAATTGCTCCCTGGCATCCTTACGAACAAATGTTGATTTATTGACAGTGATTTTTTTGGTATGTGTCGGGAGTGGTACAGGACCAATCGCTTCACCGCCACTGCGCTGTGCAGTTTCTACAATTTGTGCTGCCGATTTATCAATCACTTTGTGATCGTATGCCTTCACCTTTATTCTGATGCGTGTCGACGCTTCTTCTTTTTTCGCCATCGCAGTATATATAGCTGTGTAAATTACTCTTTCCCGAATAATAAGGAATTAACCCTACCTTCATGAGAAAAGAGAAAGTGCTGAAAAAATTTCAGCAACTCTCCACTTTTCACATCAAGACTATTTAATAATCTTTGTAACTACACCAGCTCCAACTGTACGTCCACCTTCACGGATTGCAAATCGTACTCCGTCCTCCATAGCTACATCTGCAACCAATTTCACAGTAATAGTAACAGTATCACCAGGCATAACCATTTCAGTTCCTTCAGGAAGAATTACCTCTCCAGTAACATCAGTTGTACGGATATAAAACTGTGGCTTATAGCCTTTGAAAAATGGTGTGTGTCGTCCACCCTCATCCTTTGTCAGGATATATACTTCAGCTTCAAACTCTGTGTGCGGCGTAATTGAACCGATCTTCGCAAGTACCTGTCCACGCTCTACATCTTCTTTCTTTGTTCCACGAAGAAGGATACCAGCATTATCGCCAGCCTCACCATGATCGAGGTTCTTATTGAACATCTCAATACCTGTAACAGTAGTCTTTTGTGTTGGACGAAGCCCTACAATTTCTACTTCATCATTGAGTTTCAGCTGACCACGCTCAATACGTCCAGTAACTACAGTTCCACGTCCTTCGATCGAAAAGATGTCTTCAATCGGCATGAGGAAATCTTTGTCAGTATCACGTTCTGGCTGTGGGATCTTCTCATCAAGAGCAGCAACCAAATCAAGAATTGGTTTTGCATCAGCATCATCTGCACTTGTAGCCTCTAGAGCCTTCAAAGCACTTCCTCTCACAACTGCAGCATTATCACCATCAAATTCGTATTTTGTAAGAAGTTCACGAACCTCAGCCTCTACAAGCTCGACAAGCTCTGCATCATCTACCATGTCTACCTTATTGATAAACACAACAATTTCAGGAACACCAACTTGGCGTGCAAGAAGGATATGCTCACGTGTCTGTGGCATTGGTCCATCAGTAGCAGAAACAACAATGATCGCTCCGTCCATCTGCGCAGCACCGGTAATCATGTTTTTGATATAGTCAGCGTGACCAGGACAATCAACATGCGCGTAATGACGCGTTTCTGATTCGTATTCACAATGTGCTGTAGCAATTGTAATACCTCGCTCTTTCTCTTCTGGTGCATTATCGATCTCATCTACTTTTCGCACTTTTGCCAGACCTTTCAAAGAAAGTACATGCAAGAGCGCTGCTGTAGTAGTCGTCTTACCATGATCAACGTGTCCAATCGTACCAACGTTTACATGAGCCTTACTACGATCAAATTCTTCTGCCATAACTTTTGTGTGCCTCATATGCAATTATCCACACATATGCGCACGAAATATTTAACTTTATTAATACATTTTTTTTCCGCTTAGAAGAACTATTTTTCTCTCGTACAATTTTGTATCTGATACAAAAATTCAAAGAAATACTCTACCCTCTAAACGAAACAAAAACAATGAAGTCAATTATACATGACTTTTGTTTTTCTGCAAGATTCACCCGTCATGCAGCACACACAGGCGCTACGTAAACGTAATAGAAATATATCAGCTCATGTTAATCTTGTCAATAAACAAAACTGTTGAGTACTTTTTACACATCGATCTAACGGAAAGAATAGAAATGATAATTGATGTAAACTTCCGAGCAACATTACTTCATTATAATATTCATATATATGATTGTCAGCATTTTCCAATCAATGTGCAGTGAAAACATGGCAGCTGTTATCACATAGATATTGTATATTCCCTTGTTGATCCGTGCGGTAAATCGTACTGCCAAAATTGCGCACACGATCCACGACTGTATTTTTTGGATGATTGTACCTATTATTTCGCCCAACTGAGAAAATAACATCCCGAGGACTAATCGTATTCAAAAATTTCTGCGACGTTGATGTGCCGGATCCGTGATGACCAGCTTTAAGCACTGTGATCGAATCATCTAGTGGGAGAAGATCCTCAATCTCAGCGTGCAGATCACCACCAATAAAAAATTTTTCATGTGGATCTGATCCCTCCTCAGCTCGTATAGAAATAATACCAGAGATACTTGTGTTATTTGGTTCGGCTGCTAGAAAGTTTTCATCACCTTTCACGAAAGGATAGATCACCTCATAAGAAGAACCTGATGGAAAAGTAAATTGTAATCCCCGTTCAGCACTTCCAATCTCAACGTCTCGATTTCTCAAATTACGCATCAACGCTGTATAAACAGATGTATCCTTCTCAATGCCAGTAGCAAAAAAACGCTCCACAGTGTAATTTTGAACCAAGTCAACAAGCCCATCGATATGATCTCCATCAGGATGTGTCGCAACCACAACCTCAATACGACGATCCCAAAAAGGTATGTATCGACCAATTTCCTCTAAAAGTTTTCTGCCATCAGGCCCACCATCAATAAGTACCTGATACGATCCTTCAGAAAACAATATTGCATCACCCTGACCCACATCCAAAAACACAACACGAGTATCGCTAAATCGCTCACGCTCATAGGCAACAACACCAATAGTAACAATAACAAAAAGACCCATCAAAATAAAACAATACAATACAAATCTACGAAAATAAAGCATATCCATAAACAATATTTCTTAAATCCTATCACCGTACCATCCTTTATACAAAAACCACCAAATCACTCCGAGGAGAACAGTATAGTATATAAACGTAAATGGCCACGAAAAGTTCTCGATCTCCACAGCGCTCCATGATTGTGCTGCAAAAAATTCTATCACAGCAATTTCGTAGGTCAGCAATCCCTGTGCGACCATTGCAAATGGCACAGCCAAAATCGGCAAAATCTGATAAAACAATGCACACAAAAATACAAAAAACATCGTAAATGGAAGCACAGGAAGTACCAAAAGATTAGTAACCAATGACGCCGCGGAAAATGTCTGAAAATGATACGCAATAAAAGGCAACACAAATAATTGTGCACTTATTGTCATAAAAATCACTTCTATCAAAAAGGGCGTCTTGTCCCGCCATACAAGATACCTCTCAAGCAATGGGAAAAATGCCATAATCCCAAGGACAGCACCAAAAGAGAGTTGAAACCCGACATCATAGACGATTTGCAGAGGGTTCCACAAGAGCATTGCAGCACAAGCCAATACGACTGCCCCAATCATCTGCGACACACGCCCATATAGCAGCGCACCAAGTACCAATGATCCCATAATTGCAGCTCGCACACCAGAAGAAGGAAATCCAATCATTGCAACAAAAAGCACAATCGCTACCAAAGAAACAACTGCAGCCTGTTTACGCCACAAACCAAACCGAATCCCCACCAAAGTAATCACCATAATGATGACTGACACATTGTAACCACTAACCGCCGTAATGTGACTCATGCCAGTGCGTGAAAATGCATCTTGTAATTCATCACTTAGACGATCATTACCACCAAATAACAACCCATTTGCAAGACCACTTTCTGGGGAGCGCATCGATAGAGTGACGCCTGACTCTATAGCACGACGAAATGCAGCTAATTGAGCAAGAAAACTCTGATTATGACCACTAACAGAAATTTTAGGATCCTTGCAGATGTATTGCACTCCACGCATTGACAAATATCGTGGATAATTAAATCCATCAAAAGTCTCAGGCGCCTCCAATGTACAACCAAGCAAAAGACGGTCACCCAAAACGATCAGATCATGTTTTGGTGCTCGAGCAAGAACACGCAATCCCTCATCATACTGCGCTTCCACATTTAAAAAACGAGTACTACGTCGTGGTTCAGAGACGACTGTAGCCTGAGCAGTGATAACTTCTCCGGATCGGTGATAATCATCTATTCCTTTTAAATGTTCTTTAGTGTAAGCAAAACCAATCAGAAATCCCAGGATCCATATCGAACTTAAAATCGCCCAACCATGCCGGTAATGCGTAAGTACAATAACGAACACAAAAAGACTACACCAAAAGATCGTTGTGCGAAAAGAAAACACATCTAAAAAGACAAACACCACTCCAAAAATAAATCCAAGTGACAAAGCAAAAACAATTTGAGATCGATGCAAAAAATTCATAATAGTACCGACAATAGCAACCCAAAAGTCTAGCATTGCCATAGGAAAAAGCAAAGTAAAGATATACAAAACAAATTCCAACAAATATATCAAGCACATACGTCCCACAAAATTCAAAAAGTCGCGGTCTGTTAAACCACGACTTCCTCACTAGCAAAATTTCATCTTAATCAAAATATTTTTCTAATTCCTGATCAAGCCAAATTCCAACAGGGAAACAAAGCGTACTAAAAAAACTCAATACTTTTTGACGTGCAGGATTCCAAAAAAACACTAGGCTTCCTACCGCAACGATGATGACACAAAGAACAATGAAGATATTACTAGCCATAAAAATACCTCATACTATAAAATTGTAAAAGAGCCAAAACAAAAAAGACATGTAAAACAAGTCTTTCTGATCTGTGGGCATGCCAAGATTTGAACTTGGGACCTCGTCATTATCAGTGACGCGCTCTAACCAACTGAGCTACACGCCCGCTTAGTGGACCGGACAGGACTTGAACCCGCTACCTCCTCCGTGCAAGGGAGGCGCTCTACCAGATGAGCTACCGGCCCGTAATTTCTAGGGCAAGAAAAAAATTACCGAGAAAATAAATATATACTTTTACTCAATGAGAATAATTATATAGCATATATCTCATCTTGTCTATAGCGCAAGCAAACTAAACGCCTGCAAGACTAGAGCCCTATGGCTGAACAAACGGCTTTACTTTCCAAGACTCATCTTGTCTGCAAAGAAGTTCCACTGGATCGCAATCAGAAGCAAGGATTCCTGCGACAACTTTTTCCATACGCATTCCTTGTGAGCCCTTAACTAATATACTGTCACCTGTGCGGATGACTTGTTCTACTACGCTAATTGCTTCATCAGGTGAGTCAACCAGAAAAAGATTTTCTCCTAAAGTATAGGCAGCCTTGGTCAACTCATCTCCTATCGTTGCCATACGTCTACCCACAGAAATCACGATATCAATTTTTGCTTGAGAAAGTTTTGTACCAACACCCAAATGAAGTGCATCTTCACTAGTGCCAAGTTCAAGCATGTCACCTAAGATTGCAACACTACGACCTGGTGAAAATTCTTTCAATGATTGAATAGCAGCTACCACTGATTCTGGCGAAGCATTGTAAGTATCATCAATAATATGTGTACCATTTCGACCCTCAAGCAGTCTCATTCGACCGCGAGGCATATGATAGCTAAGTAAGCTTTCTGCAATATCTACGAGGTTAACCTTAAACAACTGCGCGACACTAATTGCCGCCAGCACCCCATATACATTATGCTCACCAATAATTAGCGGTAATCGGATAGGGATACTTCTTCCATCAATTTCTAACTTAAAAGAAATACCTTGGGATTGATCATGTAGTTGTATATGAGAAGCCACAAAATCAGCCTCAGCGTTAAAACCGTATGAATAAACAGCTTTTGATGTTTTCCGAGACATTGCCC
>CALHMM010000075.1 GCA_938034715.1 Minisyncoccota bacterium | reverse complement strand
CACTCCGACATTAAATGACCCAGACCCAACACCATACCACTGGTCACTTGCAGGGAACATTGTGTAACTATCACCTCCTACAGTTCCATGATGTGAAATCAATACGGGACAATCACTGCCAACCTCTTGAATGATTACTACATCATTATTGGGCAACCCATTTGCTACTGTGTCGTTTGTTGTGATCGTCAGAGCTCCCCCAGTAACAATTGCAAATGGTGAGCTCGTTGCCGAAGCTGTATCAAATATATTATTCCCACTTCCGTTTTCAAAAGTTAATGATGCATTACACCATGGAGAAATGATCGAGAACTCATTAGAATATCGATCTGTTCGATAGACGAATTCTGTCCCTGCTGCTGAAACTGGCACGAGATTGTCAGTGCCGTTTGTATTGTATGCACCACTAATTGGACCTGTCGTTGAAACAGATGTAACTTCACTAAGCGATGCTCCAGATATGGGAAACGAATCAAAATCTGTTTGATTTAGGACGTTACTATAGCCGGATACCGTGACGTCATTGTCGTTACTGTAACTCGCAAATTCTGTCACACTCCCGTTAGCTGAGTCCTGCGTAACATAATATAGCGGCTTTGCAGTACTGTATGAAAAAACATCTTCGCGGCTCCCTGTGTCTGGTGCAGCTGTGTTTCCGTAGTACATACAGATTGATTCTGTTTCACCTGCCGGGATGTTATCTATTTGTACCCATACCTTGGTTGACGCTGTGTTTATGTCATCAGCTACAAAATGTGGTAGTTGGTTGCCGCTCTCACTTACAAATCGCATATCTGCGCCAGTTGAAAGCATTTTGCTACTTGCAATGAGCGTTTGTGTGTCAGTGTCGAAGTAGATTTGATGCTGGGTCATGTCCTCAGAACTAGCTGTGTTGTCTACTTCAAAACACCGTCTATATTGCCAATTGTATCTTGTCGCAGGGTCGTCGTCGTCATCCCACCAATCAATTTTTGTTAGATCTGGAGGTGTGTCGCCATAGTGCTCCAGGTCAATGTCGCCAGACGTTGACGCTATGAGATCTTCATTACCAACCTCAAACTGGCCTGTTGTAAACAAACCTGCGTCGAAATGTACTTGTGTTGTTGTTGTGGACTCACTCTTTTGTTCGTATGAAAATATTTGAATCCCAGGCACGATCTTTGACGTTTGTTTAGTCAAGGATTGTACTCTGATTTCTGCGTTTGTCTCAGGAAGAATATCGTGCAATGACCAAACACTAGAAAGGAAGAGGAGGAGTCCAGCGAGCACTCCCACAGTGCTCATTGAAAAATCGCGGACCCCTCCGCGCTCCTCTTCCTGTCTAGAGTTTTGTATTGAAAGAAAATTCAATGCGCCCTTTAGACGTGTAATCTTTTTTTTAACTTGCCCCTCTCTACATTCTCCTTTATCTTTTTTTTCTCCAATGATCACTACCTCTTTGTTTATTAGCGCTGGTGTGTCCACTGCTACATGTGAGGCCGCAAATACTTGTTTTTGCACTGAAAGTTGTGCTTTATGAGTCACACTATTTCGTTTTCTACTTGCGACCATTTTTGTTGATTTTTTTGGCGCTGTGGAAGCCACGTTACTCGGTATAGTGGAGACTTTTTGTTTATCAATGCATGGGATCGTCTGATCATCGTTCAGATTAGAAACTGGCAAAACTGCCCCATCCCAGAGGTTGTCCGCATTGCTTTGCTCCGATGTTACAACCCTTCTTTGGCGCTGGTTCCTTTGTAAAATTGCGTTACTGAGCGCACCCCATGATGTTTTTGGTTGTACGGCGTACTGTAACTCCCATGGTGCTGGTTTTTGATTGAGGCTAAGTGCCCTGAGTACACTTCGGCTTGTGTGATGTCTCAATAGAGTGTTTAGACCTGGTATCTTTCCTGCCCGCAAGCGGGTCATTTTCCCAATTTCTTCTAGAACATTTCCTACACCATAAAAAGACAACTGCTTTGTTGTCTGTTTACTACTTCGCGCTCTTTGTTTTTTTGGCTTCTCAGTAGTGGAAGTACTTGCTCTAAATTGTTTCATGATCTGGGGAATCATTTTGTTTTATGTTTTTTGAGGTATAGAGCTTTGAGTTTTTTTGTATGGAAGTCGTGTCGCTTTAATTTCTACCCCGTAAATGGGCACTTTGCGGGGTAAGGTGATGACTCTCCCTTAGGGGAAGTACGCTTTAAAAAAAGAAAAGGTGGACAGAAAGTATGCCAAGGAAAAGCACTTTCTATCCACCCGAGTGCGTTTTTTGATTCCTTACAAGGGGATGTAATAGGAATTTATTTACGCGATAGTTTTGTTTGTATAACTGTTTAGGGCCGTTATACCTGACCACATTTTGGCTTATTTTGTTTGACTTACAAGGATCTCATTATCAGCGATAGCAGATGCTTGTAGAGTTATTAAATTGTAATAACATCCTCTAAAGTGGTGTTGCTGAAACTGTCATGCGAAATGTACCAGTTTCTCCATTTACCATATTCGAGCCACAATCAACGACGAGACCAATTTGTCTCTGTTGTGTTGAAGGTATTACGAATGGTCCTGTTACAGCTTGAGCTACACTCATGGTTCCAGCCACAACCTCCATTTGGATTGCTCCATCCGGGGCTACAGCATTTTGCCATTGTGTTAGTGTTCCGTACGCACCTGGATTAGGTGTTTCCGAAATTGCACCGCCAGTGCTGTCTAGAGATGACGTAAATAGCCAGATATCAGCATCACCTGCAGTAAACGTATCTTCTACTGCTGGATCGCCAGCTAGATCGGGCTCTACAGTCAATGTAACATTCCAATCTTCACTCACCGTAGTGTTATCAAGTTGGATGACATCTGTGTAGTATGTACGATCGCCCTTGAAGCAAGTAAATGTGATCTCCTCATGTGAGAGGAGTGTGTCGGTCGCACCTGGAGTGCCCAAACCACTATCATCATTTGTAATTGTTGTTCCAAGGTTTACTTGTAGGTAGCCAGTGGTATCATCAGCATCCCCATCGTAATCAGCATCTGCACCTTGCAGTTTGGTGATCGGAGGATCAGCGACGACTACTGTACCTTGTAGGAAGTTCTGCACCAAAATCGATGCAAGAGCTGGCGCTCCTATAAAGAGTGCTAGCGCTCCAACAAAGTATGCAACACGCCTACTATTACTATAGGACTTATTGTAGTTACTTTGCTTCTCTAATTTCATATAGCCATTTTTTTATTTTTGTTTTTAAGTTTCGACCTATTGTGAATTGTCATTTGATGATTCATCACATATTTGAACAAATAAAAAAACGAGCATAAGTTGCTCGAAAGTAAAGAGTATATTCTTATAACTAGAATTAAAGAATGGGCCCCCTCCCGTCCAGCAACGATCACCCGTTTCTTTATCGTTAAAACCATTATAGCAGAATGATTGAAAAAGTCAAGATATGTATTCCTATTTATATAAACAAAAAAACTATTTACCACATGGTAAATAGTTTTTTGTCTTTCAAAAAAGATTATTCATCTTCTTTTTCTGCATCTAGTTTGTCTAGTCCAAGCTTCTTAACGGCCCAGTAAACAAATGCTGCGATTACAATAAAGTTGATGAATACTGTCAGAACCACACCGTAAGTAAGCACTGCCTCTCCTCCAAGTGCCAGTGACATTGCATCGAGGTTTGTATCTCCCAGTGCAATTCCGATCAGAGGGTTGAGGATATTCTCAACGATTGATGCTACAAGGTCAGAGACTGCACCTCCCAGAATAAATCCTACAGCCAAGCCAACAACACCTTGCTCCATCAGGAATTTTTTGAATCCTTCCATCGTATATACACCTCCCTTCTTTTAGATTTTTATACTCTTTATAGTACACTACAATGCGTTTGTAGTCGATTACCCTACAATCACTCCATCATATATCAGTGTCCTTTATCATCATGACCAAAAAGGTGCAGAATCCATAAAAGAAACCTCGAGCATGTTTCTGTGCATTTATCCCAGATATTTTTCATAATTGTATTGTAGCACGCTGACCTTTGTTCTTATACGAACAAAAAAACCTCAGTACGAGGTTTTTTTGCGGTTTTACGTTGTTTGAGACTTTGATCGATTGTGTTGCGCCTTACTCTTTATCTGTCTCGACTTG
>CALHMM010000074.1 GCA_938034715.1 Minisyncoccota bacterium | reverse complement strand
GGTGGATCATACCTCGGTACAAAGGCACTGGTTCATAGTTTGACTTCACGTTTCGTCAGCGGACAATCGACGAGTACTGTAGAAGTGGAAATGCTTTATGCAGGGAATCAACTCAGTAGTGAGTACATGAAGATACTTCTTACATTGATCAAGGAAAAAAGTGTCTATATTAATGTTATTTCGAAGTCAGGCACAACACTTGAGCCGGCTCTCGCTTTCCGTCTTCTTCGCGAGACGCTCGAAGAACGATACGGCCCCGACGGTGCGGCTGAGCGAATATTTGTGACTACTGATAAAGAGCATGGCGCTCTTGTAAAACTTGCAAAGGAGAAGAATTATGAAACGTTTGTCGTTCCTGACGACATCGGAGGTCGGTATAGTGTGTTGAGTGCTGTGGGATTGTTACCTCTTGCCGTTAGTGGGGTTGACATCGATGCTCTGATGGATGGGGCACGCTCAGGGAGGGATCTATACAAAGCTCCGTATAGTGACAATCCATGCTACCAGTACGCTGCGTTACGTCAAGCGCTCTATGAGGATGGTAAAAAGATTGAAGTTTTGGTTTCTTATGAGCCTGCAATGCAGTATTTTGCGCAGTGGTGGCAACAGCTTTTTGGTGAAAGTGAAGGTAAACAATCCAAGGGCTTGTACCCTAGTGCGATGCAGTTTACAACTGACCTTCATTCACTTGGGCAATATGTGCAAGATGGTGAGAAAATTCTTTTTGAGACAGTAGTTGACTTCACTGATCCAGGATGTGAGATACCGATAAAAAAAGATGCAGAAAATTACGACGGATTGAATTATCTTGCAGGTAAGACATTGCATGACGCTAATGTCGCAGCCCGAAAAGGTACGCGAGCAGCTCATTTGGATGGAGGAGTGCCGCAAATTGAACTTGCTGTCCCACAGAAAGATGCATTCTATTTGGGTCAGCTTTTGTATTTCTTTGAAAAATCGTGTGCGGTGAGTGCGTATACTTTAGGTGTAAACCCTTTTGATCAGCCAGGCGTTGAAGCGTATAAAGATGAAATGTTTCGATTGCTTGGTAAGCAGTAATACTTTCTATTTAAAGCAGTGAAATCGATTGTTGCATAATGAGCAATTCTATCAGTTGAAACAGAGTTTTGATAGAACCGACGAATTGTACTAGAATAAAGGATAGTATACTCTACAAGTAGAGTGCATTTGTTGTTTAGGCAAATGATACAATATTATTCCTAATTACTGAAATTTTCTTATGTCAGGTAAAAAGAACTCGATGAAGGCGATTATTATGGCAGGTGGCTCTGGAACGCGACTTTGGCCGCTGAGTACCAAATCAATGCCGAAGCAATTTCAACCTCTTGCATCAGATCGGACAATGTTACAAGAGTCGTTTGACCGACTACACAAGGAATTTGCATATGAAGATATATATATTGCTACGAATGAGGATTATGTGGATTTGGTTAAGGAGCAATTGCCTGAGCTTCCTGAGAAAAATATTATTGCCGAAACTGCACTTCGTGATACTGCGAGTGCTGTGGCATTGATTAGTACACTTGTGTACGCTGATGATCCTGATGCGATTATTGCCGTCTTTCCCTCTGATCATGTCATCCAAAACGACGAGGTTCTGCTGTCTGGCATAAAGACAGCATACTCGTTTGTTGCGGAAAATCTTGCGTATATTTTGACGTTTGGGATTATGCCAAACGAGCCTGAGGTGGGTTATGGCTATATCAAAAAAGGAGAGCCTATTAATGGCGTAGGTGATGATACAATTTACAAAACGCAAGAATTTGTAGAAAAGCCTGATAGGGAAACTGCTCAAGGGTATCTCGCGGATGGTCATTATTATTGGAATGCGGGTATGTTTGTTTTTCATGCTGGTGAAATGATAAAGAAGTTTAAAAGCTATGTGCCAGATACGTACAAAAGAATTTTGGCTATCCAAGAGGTCTTGGGTCATGAGGACTTTGAAAAAGTTTTGCGCTCACAGTATGCAAAGATGGATAAGATCAGTGTGGATTATGCAATCATGGAAAATTCCGATAAGATCGCTATTTTGCCTTTGGCACTTAAATGGAGTGATGTGGGAAATTGGGTAGCACTTAAGGAGACGCTTGTGGAGGATCAAGATCTTCATCTCAGTAGTGGAGAGCATGTAGATTTCAAATCTACTAATACAGTTGTGTTTGGTTCGAATAAACCTATTGTTACAGTGGGATTAAAAGATACTATTGTTATTGAAACAAAGGATGCACTTTTGGTGTGCTCACATGACGAGGCAGCAAATCTCTCGAAGTATGTTAAAGAAATGGGTAAGGGCGAGTATGGTCATTTGTTGTAATATGTAATAGTCTTGAGAATATGAAAAATATTGTTGAAGTCGATCTAGAAAATCATGATATCTATCAACACAAAGTTTGGGGGGATACTGACATGATCTCATCAGTTGTTAATCGAGAGCGGAGTAAATTTGGAGATGAGGTGATCGGTGAAGTTTTCTTGGCTTCAACACATCGTGATGGTAAGAGTATCTTCAAGGACGGAAGGGACTTTGACAGTGTCATCGCATCCGATCCACATGTTTTTGGCGCGGCTATTACACCAAAGAAAGCTTTTCCGTTATTGCTTAAAATCCTTAGTGCTCGTGAAGAGCTTTCGATCCAAACACACTATAAGAATAAAATTGAAGCCTGGATTACTCTGAGTGAGGGGGAGATTTTTTATGGTCTTACGCCACGTGGAGAAGAGGCAGTTTCAACACAAGAAAAAAAGGAGTCTTTTCATGAACTACTGAAGGTCACTAGTGACAAGGAAGAGCTTGCGCAGTATTTCAATCATATTCATTTTCAACCGGGTCAGGCATTTATCGTACATGCAGGTATGCTTCATGCTCTTTTGCGGGGAACAGTTTTAGAACCTCAGAAAAATTGTAATCTCACACTTAGAGGTGGGGATTGGGGTCGTAATCTCCCAAATCGTCCACTAGACAAGGAAGACTTTTTTAATTCTCTTTATCCTTTTGCAACGCCTGGAGAGCCTATAGAGAAGCTTTATAAGATGAAATCAGAGAATGCGCATCACGCTTGTATTTTTGCAACGCAGGACTTTGCTCTTGATGAGATCGTGCTTAATGATGGATCGAGGACAATAGAAACATTTGAAGATCGTTTTTTTATCGCTATGGTAATGGAGGGAGAAGTTACGCTTTCGAGCTCTGACGAAGAAGAGGTATTTTCTAAGGGACAAGTTTTTGTGATGTGTGCCACACCTAACCAATGGACTTTTAGCGGGACTGGCCGTGTGCTTTTGACATACGTTCCAAATTTGGTTGATGGCATTATCGAGCCTTTGTTTGATAATGGTTATGATTACAAAGAAATTGCAACAATTGGGGGTCCTGTCATCAAAGAAAATGATATTTATATTGAAATGAAAGAGAAAGGGCTTCTTTAAGAATTAGCATTTTATGTCGTGTGTCGCCCTTATGAACAGTGAATGGTACAATAGAGAGAATGCAAAATAAAACTAGCATCATCATAATGTGTGGATTGCTTGCCTTGTCTCTTATTGGAGGTGTGGTGTATGGTTTTGTGACACGTAATATTTCTTCAATTGAGATTTCAAATAATCTTAATGTCATCATCCCGGAAGCTGAGAATTCCCCTACTGCAGATATTATCGCTAGTGACGCTCATCAACGCCGCATGCTAGAAGAGTTGCTTGATGCCTATATTTGGGCAGATGGCGCTCCGATTTTTATTAGTGAAACAGGTGTGCCGATTGATGATGATAGTGTGGCTTATAGTAATCTGATCGAGAAGTTTTTCCAAGCAGCGAATCTACTCGGCATACACGTGACAGCATGGTCTGTAGGAGATCGTTGGGGGAGCTACGCTGTGGTGCCGTATGAGCCGACTTTGATTGAGGATAATGCTGTTTCTTCGCCTTTTAATGAAAATCTTGGAAATGATCAATATTTTCGTGGTATTAATTTAGCTGGCGGGGAATTTGGTCTAGATGCTGATGGAGGCGGTGATGAGGGCGAGCTTGGTACTACGTATATCTATCATAGCGATAGTGATATCTGGAGTAGAATTCGTGCACGTGGGTTTACGCATGTTCGTTTGCCGTTTCGCTTAGAGAGGCTCTTTGACGTTCGTACAGGAGAATTTAATCCAGAAAATCGTAATGCTCTGGTTGCTGCATTTGCTAAGGCAAGAAGTGCTGATATTAAAATTATCCTTGATCCACATAATTATGCTGCGATGAAAATGGATGGTCGTAAAGAAGTGCTTGGTGAAGGGGCATTTACGACTGATTTGTACACTGTGATGCTTCGTAACATGGCGACACTGTCCAATCAACATACAGATGTGGTAGATGTGATCGGTTTGATGAATGAGCCAAAGAATCTCGATCCGCGTGTTTGGGAGAGATATGCGCAGGAAGGACTCAACACTTTGCGAGATGCGGCGTGGCAGGGACGTATAGAGGTGCCCACTGGTAATTGGCAAGGCATACAAGACGTTCTCAAGAGTCATGATGATCCATGGATTGTTGATCCTCAGAACAACTTTTTTTATGGTATACATCAGTATTTTGATTTTAATTCTAGTGGTGCTTATGATCGTAGATACAGTGAAGACGAGCGTGAGCTGCGAAGGCGTTACAAGCCAGGTCCCGTTACCTTTCCTGATCCTCGATAATTTTTCTGGCTTTATAGGTCGCGTTAAATGCAGGCAATTTGTGCATTGTAAAGAGGTAATTTGTTATAATTTTGCTGCATTGATTTGCTTTTTGGCTGTGATATCATGTATATATGCAGAAAAATTACGAAAAATACTTAACTTTTGGTTTTGTTGGGATCGCCATGACTTTTGTCGGCGTTTCTTGGATTTCTCAGGGACAAATTGATGGATCT
>CALHMM010000073.1 GCA_938034715.1 Minisyncoccota bacterium | reverse complement strand
TGTGGGACTTTACTAGCTGTTGATGTTGGTTTTCGGCGAAATCGTCTACGCATAGAAAGCAAATGCTATTTGATAAAGTTGTTATAAGTGTGTGTACTATAACATAAGGTCGGTCCAAGTGCAAGACTTTTTAAGTAGGTGTTAACGAAAGATTTTTTGGTTCAAATTTATTAGTTTGGTTTGCGGAATTGTTTTTTGGTGCTGTGTCGTAGACTGTATTTATTTATCTGCATCATTTTTTTGTGGGTTTACTTTTTATGTATTGTATGATATTCTATCGACTCATGTTCTTTGGGAGAGTAGTAATGCAGTATATTTTTCGATTTGTTTTTTTCACTTTGGTTGTGTTTTCAGTGCTGGGATGTGCCACGATTGATGATCACAATTCTAAGCATTTAGAGGTTGATGAAAATCGGATCACAATTCTAAGTGGCAGTCAGGATGCGTCATTTTTTCGATTAGTTTTCGATCGAAGCAGTGGTGAACGCTATGTCCAGCTAATACGAAGATCCAGGGAAACGATGGATAGTGATTGGTACGAGTATTCAACTATCGTTTCTTATGATGATCTTCATCGTTTGCTTGACGGTGACGTCGTACAGAAATTAGTGTATAGCTTATCCGAGAAGTCACGTCGTGCTGTGGTTTCCAGAAACGACGATAGACAAGATATTGCTTTTCATACTTTGAATCGTCAAACTGATGAAAATGGATCTGTTGTCTTGGTGGATGACGGCGGTAAGACATTTTTCTCAATTTCGTTCATCAAAGAAAAATTTGATTTGCTTTAACTGCCACTATTAAAATACGCATTGTGCCATTTTCCTCGTTGGGAGGTGGCACATTTTTTTTGCGATTTTTTGATTGTCAATTATTTATTATTTGGTACAAAAAAAATCAGGAATGAACCATCTATCTGAGCAACTGGTTGGAAGTTTTTTGTCCAAAGATACGAGTTTTTGTATGTAGCGCCTTGGGCAAAGATTGATTCTTGTAGTGGTGTCGCTGAGATTACATAATATCCAGGTTTAATCGGTCTAGTGGTCGGTAGAAGTGGGATGACATCTATGCCTGAGCCTGCAAATCTGTTTGTGATATCATCACCTCCGAAGTATTGCATGTGAATTTGGGAAATACTTTCTTCTTTTAGGTATGTTAATAACCTTTTGGTACTTTGGCCCCAGTCAGTATTTGAATCAACGACGAAATTGTGACCGTTTTGCGTACCTCCTGCAAAAGCATTGAAAAATGAAAGGTATGTCGGGAATATGATGATCGCTTGGAATATAAACAGTACAAGGAATGCAGTGTAGGTGAGAGATAATACTATTTTTTGTTTTTTAGTGTAGACCTTTTTGTAAAGGGTGATCAGTGAAATGCCGCACAGGATAAAGAGTGGGGGATATAGTGGAAACAGATGTCTGATGCCGATTGTGAGGTTTCCATTTGCTGTGATTAGGATGTAAAAGATGATGAAAAGAACGAGTACGCACAGTGAATAATTTTTTAGAAAAAATAATTTCGCAGAGTGATTTGCCGATTTGATCACAGTAGTTTTTACAAATGCGTAGATTACTAAGCTTACTGTGATGAGATATGTAAATAGATATAGTAGAGGCTCTTTAAGTGTAAATACAGTGGGGAAGTATAGTATGTCTGCTTGGTTTGGTGAGACATTTCCCAGGAAGTAGGTGTTGTTTCCACCTGCAACTCTGTGAAAAACTTGCGTTACGCCGAACAGGTAGAGTGCTAGAGGTCGCAGCGCAGGCACATCATTTATTGAGAGGATTGTTTCTTTTGACCAGACATCAATTGGTCGTTCCATATTGTGAATTTTTAATGGCACAATGTTCTCTAGTACATCCTTTGGTGTTGCAAAGCTAAACGGTATATAGATTATAAAAATTGTTAAAAGCGTGACGATTCCCATCAGTATGCTTTTGCCAATATAATTTTTTATTTGTATTGGTCGCTCATCCGACTGGTTTTTATTTAGATGTAGCAAGATGATGTAGAGTACAATCATGATTCCAAAGAATGGCACAAGGATGAAAGTGCTAAATTTTATTGTATTGGCTATTCCAAAAAGAATTCCTAAAATGAGAGTGTTTTTGTAGTTTGGAAGTTTTACGAATCTTATGAAGAAATATAAGCACAAACTAAAAGCGCCTGCTGCGCCGACGTCAGTTGTGACGAGGTGATTATGACCTAGGATATTTGGATTGCAGGTCCACATGACTACTGCCAGAAAACCTGCTGCATTGGCTAAGTTTGATTTTGAGCGGTGATTAGATAGTGCACATGCGGCTAGTTTTTTTGTCCAGAAAAAAATAAAAAAACTAGTAAATGCAAAAATGACAACCATCGGTAGCCGTGCCCAAAAAGTTATTTGGTCTGTGTTGTTTCCTGATTCATGAAGTAGAGCCCTACCTACGTCCCATTGTCCGTATTCTCCGATATTGTACGGTATATGCCATGATGGCACTGTCGCAATAGAGAAGATTGGATTAAGTAGCAATAACGGTACGGTTGAGAATGCTTTGAGCGTTGGGGGATGTTCTGGATTGAGGCGAAAATCGTGTTCTGTTAGGTAGGAATACCCAGCCCCGATGTGCGCTACTTCATCGTAGGTTAGACTATTTGTGGTTGCACTTGCGAGCGATCCAGCGACACTTGCCGAAACTATAAACAATAGTAATAGCGTGAAGAATTTTTTCATAGTTAGTTGGGGATTGGCAAGTGACGAAGTGGGAGGGGTCGTTTCGGATTTTGCGATGGATTGTGAAATTATTGTTGCAGTATAGGTCTTGGTTATTTTGTGGTTACAATTGTGTATGATCCGCCGCCTAGAGATATTTTATGCCTTGTTTTCATCTCTTGAATTGATGGATTGAGTTTCAAAAGTTGCAAACTTTCAAGCGTAGTTTCAGTGATGTAGATTGTTGCGTTTTTTTCAAATTGTGTGTTTTGAATCTGATTTGGGTAAAGGTAGAAAATTTTTGTATGTGCAACATTGTATATTTGAATAGGAAGACGTTCTAATGGTCCTGCTATGATGTATGTTGTTTGTTCTTGTTGTGATTGAATAGCCAGGGCCATATCTTTTAGTTCAGCGTTGAAAGCTCTTGCTGTTTGCTCGTTGTAAGTCCAGTACACGTGGTACTTCATAAATCCAAATGCTCCAAGGTAGAAGAAAAATATAATGAGAACACTGTTGTGTGTGACTCGCGCTACTTTGTAGAGTAAGCCACTTGAGGTTTGATGGTTCTCTTTTTTTTCGATGAATGCATTGATGCCATAAGCAGCTAGTAAAAAAACAACAGGCATCGTCCCGATGCTTCTTAAGGCATGTGGAAGGCCTTCATTTGTTAGAAATTCAGGTACAAGAAATCCTATGAACCAAGCGAGTAGGAGTCCTGAGATTACTAAATTGCGGTTACGCACATTTCTCTTGATTCGCAGTTTGAGTGTTTTTGCAAAGAGAACTCCTATTAAGATGAGTCCGCCAAGAAAGGCGATTCCTGTGAGCGGCTCAAGCATTGGATAGGGTGGAAATCCATGGCGGAAGTTTGGATCCCCTACTATATTATATTTCGCAAAAGAGAGCCCTATCGTCTGGGTAATTGTTTTTACGAAATTGCCCTGGGAGTTTTCTTGTGAAAAGATAGAGATATCATTTGTGCGAGCGTCTAAGTATTCAGGATGTGCGTTGAATGTTAGAGCTAATGGTGCAATGGCGATTGCAGTGCTAACTACAAAGGCGCTAAGGCCTTTTGCATATCGACGTAGGAATCTTTTGTCGATTAGTAAAAATAGGATAACCACAATAATCAATAGGACAGGCATGATCCGGAAGGCGATATAGGTGTGAAAGCCTAGTCCGCAAATCAGCCCAGCAATTACGTAATTGTAGATTTTGTCTGTACGAATACCACGGAAGAAAAAATAAAATGTAAAACAAATAACAGGTACCATAGCGATGGCGCGGAAACCAATGCGAGAAAAATTTATTGCCCAGAAACTAATTGCGCATAGATAAGGTGCTATCAGTGCAATACGAGGTTTGGAAGGGAAGAGTTCTCTCGCAAGAAAGTAGAGACCAAGTACGCTGAAAAGTCCAAAAAGTATTGAAGGTATTTTGATGGCGAGAGTATTGACGCCAAAGATAGCCATGCTGATTGCCTGCAGATTGATGTACATCCCTTCGCGACCATTATTATCGCTATAAAACCATTTGAATTCGCCAGTCGCCAAAGCTTCGTAAGCATTGGTTGCGTTGTTTGCTTCGTCCGGGTAAAGTCCGGGAGGTGCGCCTTCGATGTTGTAGACACGCATGAAAACCGCGATCAGTATGATGATCGTCATCAAAAAAAAATGTACAAACTGGGATTGTTGACGTAAAAGCGAACGCATTTTTTTATTTTGTTTGTATTGTTATTATAGCACGATTCAGCTTTCATTTTCGTCGCTTTACATTAAAAAAATCCTCAGAGTAAAAGATTTTATATCCTTTTCTTCTGAGGATTAGCGGCCCTGGTGTTGATGCGTTATTCAAATGTGTACTGACCAACCACGTGACTTGAGATCGAGCGTACGAGTGGCACTTCCTGTGTCAAGGTGAAGACGTTGTTGCGCACAATCTTGTAGCCATCATCAGTTGTGATGAATTCACCATTGGCATCACAAGCAATGTTTGGATTTTCCCAGATATAGAGACTAAACACTGTACTTGTAAGATAGTTCCATAGATCGTCTGGTATTTCTCCTGTAGCATTTTTTGAGAAGAAGACTTTGTAATTCCACTTTTGCTTGTCTCTGCGATTTGTGGTGCTAGTTGCATAGGAAAAGTGAAATCCGTGATTACCGAGATCTGATTCGAGGAAATCAGCGTCAAACATGATTTTCCTACATCTGCCTATTTGCTTACCGCCATCGCGTCGCCCGTTTTTGTGCACAGCGGGTGTGATGTTGAGTAACTCCTCAGCTTCTTGGTAACGTCGCCTTGAGACTTTGCGGTCCGAAGGGGGTAAGACTAGTTTTTCTGTTGCGCCTCGGATGTCAAAGATAATTTCTGCGAGCTCGCTATCACCAGTGCCTTTGCGAGCATGTTGGGTGGTTGTCATTGTTTTCTCCTACCTTTACGATTTGTAAAAGTCTCGTGTGTATTATAATATCTGGAACCGACATTAAATGAAGAACTAGGGTAAACATACTATATTTAGTTGTTATGTCAAGTTTTTGATTTGGATTATAAAATCTTCGTTTGACTATATTATTGTTTTATGTAATAATATGGGCAGTAATTTTACAATACTTAGTGAAGATTTTGAGAAATTTTCAAAGCTTTGCAAAAAAATGGAGATGTTCCCATGAAAGATGAAAATCATGTTGGAAATGGCGACGTATCTCTTGATGAGATGGGTCGTATTTTGAGGACTGACCGTTTATCTACAACAATCAAAGTTGAACCAAAAGATTTTGTCGTACGAGAGGTGGTAGAGTGCCGTGGTGAACCGATGGTGCTAAAACCTTTCTTTGCAAATGATTTGCGTTGTGTGGATCGACTTTCTGGTATGTTTAGCATTCTCGATATGACTAAAGTTGACATCGAGTCTGGTCGCGCAATCAAAATAATCGCAGATCACTGCAAGGTATCTGTTCAGTATATTTCAGCGTATGGGAAGAAAGATGCTCGAGCGCAAACCGTACAGCGTATCTGTGTACCTACAGAGGTGATGTCAAAGCTGCTTAGTTTTGATCATGATAATATCTTCTTGTCATGGGTTGGCACAGCACGTCAAAGTTTGCGCATAGGGGGTCATTTAGGTAACTATTTTGAGATTATAACGCATAATAATAGCGTCGGTTGTACTGTGGATATCGATACACCACGAGTACATCGCGAGGGATTCATGAACTATTTTGGTCCACAACGCTTCGGCGGCGGGTCTGGGTATGAGATTGGTCAAGCTCTCGTAGAAGGTCGCAATGAGCAGGCGTTTAATCTTATGAAAAAGAATTTTTTTTATAAAGATCTATCTATAGTTCAACAATCGAGTGATCTCTTTACTTGTTTTAAGAATGCAGAATTTCGTAGTAATGTACGATTTTCTCTGCAACAGTTTCAGAGCTATCTCTTTAATGCTCTGATTTCTCATCTGACCTTGTCTGGAAAAGTATCCCAAGAGCAGCATTTGTGGACTCCAGCTCGTACATCTGAGTATTCAGACGTTTGGAACGGTCCGCAAAAGCTCGACAAAGGACTGAAAGGTTTATTGCCTGTAAGGGGGCGACCGCGTGCGACGAGGGTATTTCCGAAAGATCTCGCTTACAAAAAGTTATGTGGTGGATATAAATTCGTTTTTCAGTTGCCACCAGGTGCTTTTGCAACGCAGTTATTGAGTGAGTTTTTTGATCTTCACCAAGGGCCGCATCACCGCAAGGTGGCGTAGGATTATATAAATATTGAAGGAGGGACGTCGAAGCGCTTTGCAGTATTATGCGAAGCGCTTCTTTTATTTTATAAAAAGACTGCAGTGAAGTGTTTGTGATCAACGTTTTTCCATGCCTTGGGAAATTTTATTCAGAAATTTTGTACATTTTGTGATAGGGTTTTGTGTAAAGAAAATCGATGGCCGAAATGTTTGTGCGAGGTGATACTTCAGTGTTTGTTGTGGTATAATGAATAGTATATTCTTATAAATTCATTGTATGAGTAGTAACGAGACTCCGTCTTCATCATTTGAAATTTCTGATGAACCTTTTGCTGTGGAACATCAAGGGAAGAGGGTTGAAGTTGCTCACGGTGAGAAGGTTGACATACTAAATGATCGGGGTGAAGTAGAAAATGTGACGATACACCAAGTGACTGGTGGTCTTGTTTCATACGAGCGTTCAGATGGCGAGCTAGAGATGGGGGTAAAAAATGAAGAATTTACAAATGTTGTGAAGCGGCGCATTGATCAGGAATCGCTGAACGTGCCGCACAAGAAAGATATATCCGTGAATGGCGGGGCATTGCTTGAGGAAGGTCACGTATTTCAGGTAGGACATACATATCGATTCTACGTTTCAGGAGAAGAGGAGGAAATCACAGTGAAAGCAGTAAAGATTCTTCCAAAATATACTATCGTTAGCGTCGATCGAAGCTTCCCAGGAACTGGCAAACTTAGTACGGAAATTTTGTTGAGTGAGATTAACCAATTTGCTCGTGCTGCAAGTATCGTTGAGAAAAGCAATAGTTCTTCCAAAGAAGGACCGCAAGAAAAACAAGAACCAGAGCCAGGCGAGCAAGGAGGGGAAGATAGTAGCGAAACAGAAGAAGTGATTACCTCAGAGAGCTCTGTACCAAATCCCGGAAATTCTTCGACTAAAAAAGGCCCGCAAACACTTGCTGAGCAGCTGTTCGAGTTAAAGCAAGAGACAGAGTTTCGACAAGAGGAGAGGCTGCCAAGTGTTGATGTTACTCATGATGGCGGGGTG
>CALHMM010000072.1 GCA_938034715.1 Minisyncoccota bacterium | reverse complement strand
TTTGATGGAATGGGTAGCGAGGAAGCAAAGAGTGCTATTGTGAAGAAGGTCGGAGGAAAAATGACAAAGACCTATAAGCTGAAAGATTGGACTGTTAGTCGTCAGCGATATTGGGGCGCTCCAATCCCTATCATTCATTGTGAGAGTTGTGGTCCGCAGGCCGTTCCTGAGGATCAACTTCCAGTAGTATTGCCTGACGTGGAGGATTATTTGCCAAACGATGAAGGTCGCTCACCCTTGTCAAAGGTGGTGAGTTTTGTCAATGTATCTTGTCCGAAATGTGGAGGGGATGCCAAGCGTGAGACTGATACGTTTGATACGTTCATGTGTAGCTCGTGGTATTTTCTGAGATACTGTGATTCTCACAATACGAATACTTTTGCAGATGTAGAAAAGCTTTCTCAGTGGATGCCTGTGGACCATTATAGTGGTGGCGCGGAGCACACGACAATGCATTTGTTGTACTCGCGGTTTTTTACCAAGGCTCTTGCTGATTTGAAGTTGCTTCCTAGTACCGTGAAAAACGGTGAGCCTTATACACGACGTATGAATCGTAGTTTGATCCTCGGACCAGATGGAAATAAGATGAGTAAGAGTAAGGGTAATGTAATCGACCCAGATGATATTGTGAGTAGCTTGGGTGGGGATACGATGCGATTGTATTTGGCTTTTATTGGACCCTATAACGAAGTGGGAGCGTATCCCTGGAACCCAGAGAGCATAATAGGTGTGCGACGCTTTGTGGAGCGTGTGTGGCGATTACAGGATAAGGTATCGGCCAATGTTTCTGCAGATGACAGTGTAGAGCGTGAAGTGCATAGTGCACTTAAACGACTTACCGAGAGTATAGAAACGTATAAGCTTAATACTGGTGTTGCAGCGATGATGCAGCTGCTTAACGTCTTTGATAAGCAAAAACAAATTAGCAGAGATCACTTAAAAATCTTTTTGAATATGCTTACTCCTTATGCACCACATCTTTGCTGCGAGATGTGGGAGGGGCAGGGTTTTGACGGTGATGCTACCAACCAACAGTGGCCAGAAGTTGAACATGCAAAGCTCGTTGCCAAAGAGATGACATTGATTGTTCAAGTAAATGGTAAAGTCAAAGACAAAATTACTTTGCCCAGTGATCAAGATGACGCTGTTTTAGAGCGGGCGGCGCGCTCTAGCGAAAAAGTGCAAAAATTTATCGATGGAAAAGAAATTCGTAAAGTAATTGTCGTCAAGGGAAAGTTGGTGAATATTGTCGCGTAGAAGTTATAATAACTCATGATTAGTGACGAACAAAGTTATATCGAAAATTATGACTGATGACAGAAATGTGAATATCATTGCGTCTTATCTGGTTCTTATGAAAGATCATGAAGTGCTTCTTTCTCGTCGTGTAAATACTGGATATGAAGATGGAAAGTATGGATTGCCATCTGGTCATGTAGAGTCTGGCGAGTCGTTTAGTGTTGGTATGATCCGTGAAGCAAAAGAGGAGATTAATATTGAAATTCCAATCAATGATCTCAAAGTTGTGCATATTTTACATCGACAATGTGTTCCGCACGAAGATGAACGTGTTGAAACATTCTTTTTTGCTGATTCTTATTCAGGAGAGATCGTGAATATGGAGCCGGAGAAGTGTGATGATCTTGCTTGGTTTGCTATTGATTCCCTGCCTGAGAATACTATTGACTATGTTCGCAGTGTCCTCGATAAAATTAGTGATGGTGAGTTTTATAGTGAGTATGGATGGAAGGAGGAATAGCAATAAGTATTTGTTCAAGATGTATGTCTACAGAATTTGATGCGCTATCTCAATACTATTTGAGGAAAAGAAAAAACACCTGCAGGCAGGTGTTTTTAATGTTACTCGTTTTCTAGATAGTTTGAGAGCTCTTCTGTGTTTCTTTCTTCGAGGAGCTCGATGATGTAGGAGTCTTTTTGAGCGCGCTCGATAATGTCAGGCACAAAAGGGAATAGATCGATTAATTCTTCTTGGATGTCTTCTGTGAGAGTGTATTCTTTTTCTTGTAAATCGTAAGGACTCATTTTGTTTTTAAAACTTCTTACAAGCTCATAATACATAAAAAGTTTTTCTTTGTATACATTTTTTTTCATCAAAGTTATCCACAACTCTTTATTATGCAACGAGCTGAGTGAAATATATGTGACTGCGTCACATATATTTCCGAAGCGAGGCAGCATAAGGATTCAAATACCTCGCGGCTTTGCTGCGAAAAGTATGACGCGAGCTTGTGAGCTCCGTGTCATACCTCGTATGCTTTGCATCGGGGTAGTTGATTTTTTTGTTTGATTTGTCGTTGTAAATGTTTTTGGCACTTGTTGTGTAAATGTTTTTTCTTCTATAGTATGGATATTGATAAGAAGTATTTTATATTTTCCATCTCGCTATGATCAACATCCAAAAGATTCATATTTTTGAAGATGAGAAACTACAGCAATTACTGCGTGATGTTATCGCTGAGCGTGAGTTGTATTACACGGAACTTTTTTCTTCTGTTGCGCAGCCGCCCGAAATTACCGTAAAATTTGAAAGAGTTCGGCCATTTTGTGTCCGCATTATTTTCCGGCCGTGGCGTGAGAGGCCAGTTATGCTAGATACTGATAGCTACAGTGAGCCTGTTGTTGGTCTTAAACATGCCTTTAAAAAACTGCGTCGTACTGCTAAGAATCATTATGTGAAGAATAAGCGTTCACATAGATCATAGGGGGGGGTAATGTGTGGTCTATAGAAAATTTCGAACTTTACTGCGCTAGAGGTTTTGTCTCTTTTTCTCACTTAGGCATATGCTTGCAGATATAGCTACATTGATACTTTCAAATTTATTGCTCATAGGAATGTAGATTTTTTCGTCACCGTATTGCTTGAATTCTTTTAGGTTAATTCCTGCTCCTTCATTGCCTAAGACGATGCCTGTTTTGCTTGTGAGATCGGTTTTATAAAGTGATTGAGCTGATTCATCGAGACATGTGCCAATGATGCGACCATCAAAGAGTTTTTTGATATTTCGTAATTCAAATTGTGGAAATATTTCGATGTAGAAGTGTGCACCTTGTGCTGCACGTAAGACTTTTGGACTCCAAATGTCAGCGCACCCTGGGGAGCTAAAGATTGCTTGCGTACCCATCGCGGCTGCGCAGCGAATAATCGTCCCAAGGTTGCCAGGATCTGCAACGCGATCGAGTAAGAGGATATTGTCAATCTCAGTGTGTAAGGTTGTTGGAGATTTTGGTATCGAATAGAGCCCAAGTATTCCAGGCGGTGTTTTTGTAGGAGCTATTTTTTCCATCACACGATCACTGACATGTTCATATTTGTCTTTTGGGACTGAATTTAGAAAATCCATGATTTCATGATTTGACTCACCTTTCGTGGATACCAGTATTTTTGTCAGGTTTTTCTTGTTTCCCCTAGAAAATGCTTCTTGGACAACGTGCAAGCCGTCTAATATAGTTGTATTGTCGATTTTTCTTTGTTTTGCACTGCGGGAGTATTGTGCAATTTTTTTGATGGGTAGTGATTGTTTCATAATGATAGTGTATAGGATTTTCTTACTTTGTACACTTTTTGTTACTGAGTCTGTATTTTCTAATCACATATGCGAATATTTCTTTGTAAAACACTGAATCGTATATCACGATGAGCAAAAGTGTTTTAGGCTTGGTTTTTTAGTTCATTTTTAGCTGCTTCGTGCGCGATCATTATTTTTTTTCGCTCTGGTCCCCACATGTAATTACCGAGTACTCCTGAGGATTGAATGATGCGATGACATGGAATGATAAACGATAGTGGGTTTTTCCCTACTGCTGTGCCAACTGCACGGTACGCATTAGGACGTCCAATAGCTGTGGCAATTCCGCCATATGTTTCCAGTAATCCAGATGGGATCGTTAAGAGACTCTCCCAGACCTTGATCTGGAAAGGTGTCCCTTTGAGGTGGAGGTGCAATGGCGCATTTTTGAAATGAACCCCTTTGTGTAAATGAAAAAATAGCTTCACTGCGTTTTTTTGAAAGTCGTCTTGATGGTGGGTAAAATGTGCATATGGCAAGTATTCTTTCAGCCTCGGAAGAGCCATTGATTGATCATCGATAAATGTCAGGTGTGCTAACCCTTTGCTGGTTGAAGCCAAAACGACATGCCCATAGGGTGTCTGTGCACTCGAGTAATTTATAGAGATTTTTTGACCGCTTCCTGTCTGAATGCTTTTGAATTGGCCTGGTGTCATAGATTCAACTGTTACAAAGAGATCGTGTAATCGACCACTGCTAGAAAGACCTGTTTTTGCGGAGGCTCTTACTATAGGT
>CALHMM010000071.1 GCA_938034715.1 Minisyncoccota bacterium | reverse complement strand
GATTATCTGCGGTTTGTACGAATAACTTTTCTCATCTTTTTCTCTGGATAGTGCACATCTAGGGCATTGAATACTTCTTTTGAATGCGGCTTGCCTATGATCAATAGTTTTCGCCCTACTTCGACTAATTCGTATCGATCTTCAGGAATACCCTCTCCGTTAATGACCAACTCGTTTTTTTTATTCTTATCCATCACTACAAATGTCCGCCCGTCTATTGACTGGACAACGCCCATGACTCGACCCTTTTCTGGATGATGCAAGATACCGTGTCGTCTTTGCTCAAGTGTTTTGTAGATTTTTGGCGTGTGTTTACCGAGTTTGTTGTCCGCCAAACTAGAGACTTTGCATATATTGAAGATTATACCGAGTATGATACTTGCCAGAATGATAGCCATGGAGACCTTGAATGAGGAATGCTTATATGTCCCTTTCGTCTGGCAAATACAATAGTCACTAATTGCTAGAAATGCAATGAAGGCAAAAAGCCATAAAAACGGGAAAATGTGTAGCAGATGCATGAGCGGACTCTCACCCAAGACACGGCGGACCTCCCATGGCGCACCAGTAACAGTAAAAATGATAATACTTACACTCAGAGCACCTACCAGCAAGAGGATGACCCCACTTAGCCATAGTAAGAGATTTTTCACGGTAAAATACCACCTCGGGCGAGGTTCTACTTTCTGGGAAGCAATACGCTCCATGACGTCCTCACGAAGACTATTCGTCTTTTTTGTGGAGTTTTCGGAAATTTTGTTGTTTTCGCTCATATATCTGTACCTAAATTTTGCTTGTATTGTTCGGAGAGTTTCTTGAACTGCTTCTTGGCGCGAGAAATGTAAGTGGCCACGGTGCCTGGAGGTTTTCTGAGAATGTCGGATATCTCTTCGTAGGACTTGTCTTCCATAAAGCGCAGGATTAGTGCATTGCGGTATTTTTCGTCCATCTGAATGATAATCTGTTGCACATGGTCGCCAAGGATTTCTCTGTCGATATCTAGAGTGATGTCTCCGTCCGCCTGAAAACGATCCATGAACTCATCGTCAACTGGTACTGTATGACCCTCGGGTCTGACGGAAGATTTGCGCCAGCCACTAATGGTTTGGTTGTGTACAATCCTATAGATCCATGAAGAAAATGAGAGATGCGCGTCAAAGTTATTGATATTGCGGAATGCTTTGAGGAAGCTTTCTTGCAAGAGGTCTTCTGCGCCCTCTCTTGTGACGTTTGATTTGCGCTGAATATAACTCATGAGCTTGCCCTCATATCGCTCCATCAAATAGCCAAAGGCAGCCGCATCTTTTGATACGCGCAACGCTAGCTCCTCATCACTCATCGCACCAATTTTTTTCTGGTCATCATGAGCCTCAAGAGCACGAGAATGTGCGTTCAAGTGTGATGTCATGTATGTATTATACGCTACTATCACTTTTGTAGTAGTTATCCACTACTACGCATAAGGAGCGTGTTTATTTCATATTTGTTGATCCTTTTACAGATCGTGCTAAATCAGACAGAAAAAGAGCGCAGCGTTTGAAAATCAAACACTGCGCTTCATTGTAGATCTATTGCAGATCCACTGATTTCTGGTTTAGTTGAAGTAGAAATGCAAGTTTCCGGGGTAGTCATGCAAGATGTTAAAGCTTGCATGTCCTCCTACCCATGAGATGACGAGGAAATCTTGCGCGTCTTGGGTATTGTTTATCCCAATTGCGATTGCGCCGCCATCAACGGACTCGAGACACTTTACCTGGTCATTCCAAACATCTTGACCATCATGGAAATCGTAGGCTGTGTCTGAGGGTATTGTAAGAACTTGTTCGCTACCGTCAAAATAGCCAGACATCGCCACTGCTTGTGTACCCAGGTTTATGAAGTACGACCCGTTTGACGAGTAGTGCGGATAGTCTGTCTCAATGAGGCAAACACGTAGTGATTGCTCACTTGCATTTTCGCCTGTAACATATTGCGGCGTGACTTGTTCACTTACCCAGTCAAGGAGAAGTGATCCGTCAGGGAAAATCACGGTAACCGCTACGCGATTCGGGAACCCTTGTGAATGTTGCCAGTCGCCAGGCTCTGTGACCTCGAGTACATTTAGTGTTACGTGTTCTCCGCAGACAGCTTGACCTGCTGCCCAGTGTCCGAATTGGTTTGAAACTTGACTATCCAGGCCCTGAAACGATGCTACTGCGCACAGATCAGCATGAGGAAGTGTGACGTCAATCGTATAGGCGCTATGATCGCCAGCTCCGAGAACTGGTGAGCCGCCGATGGATTGTCCTGCTTCTCCATCGTGGGAAACCATGGCACTCGTGACGCTTACGACCTGTTGTCCACCGATCTCGAGCGAGCTAGCAGCACTGTTTAGCGCGGCAAGTTTCACTCCTTTCTCATCGTCATTTCCCGGCCAAAAACCGGTTTCGGTGAGATCGTATCCAAGATCTGCAATGCTGCCAAATCCTGTAGTCTCTTGCATGTCTTCAACCGGCACATCGGTTGTGTCAGTTTCTAACGCATCGTCTTGCGAAGTAGGCGCTCGATTGTCGCTTGAGCAGGCTGCTAGAGTGAGCAAAGAAATGCTGAGAACTGGGAGAATTATCTTACTGTTAAACATGTGGCTACCTCCGTTAGGTTTGCCATTATACATTATAAGATTGTGCCAAGTGGCACTTTATACTCAGAAATTAATCTAAGATTTCTGTATTATATACTAAATTTGTTTTTTTGTCAATGCTTTGGAGTACAACCTTGGAAACGCACTGTAGCACTCTGAAATCGTCTAATTTAGTGGAATTTGCCTTAAATACTGACTTTGTCCTGCTTATCAGACCTTGCAAAATATCTATAATGTCTTTCTCATAGTTGTGTGGATTTTCTATCATTTTTGATATTTTCATGTATCTAGGTCATATTTGGCACAATAATTGACAGGTTCATTTTTTCGTGCTATACTTGTCCTATTACGTTAGAAACGGGTGAGCAATCTCTTTGGAGATTGCTCACTTTTTGATTTTTGGACTATTATTACTGAACTATCCACCGTATGTGGCATATCCTTACTACAACTATAACCTCGTCTAGGACCTTCCATGAGAAGTTCTCTTTGGTTTTGCTCCTTTTTGCGAATCGTTTGCGTACGTCTGGTGCTTATGTGCGCGTAGCACCTGCCCATCGAGCGTATCGTTCATATATTACAAAAATGGTCCAGAATCGAGCTTTTGTCTACGCTCTGATCATCGTGCCAGCTAGTACAGTCATTGTCTCACTACCAAATGTAGACGCTGCATCTGCTGTCAGTATTCCAAAGACTGAGAACGTTCGTTCTACTGCTGTTGTAACGTCGATTGGTGATTCTAGCTTAATGTTAACAGAGGAGATCATCTTTGAATTTGATGCTCCGCAAAAGGAAAAGGATGTTTCAGTTGACGTCTTTCCACAAGTAGACACAATATCCTACTGGAATGAAGAGTACACAACTCTAAGCATTGCACCAAAGAATCTCTGGGATGCAGGAACTCACTATTCAGTAGCGCTAACTCTAGGTAGTGTGAGCGGTCCTGCAACTTTTTACAACTTTCGCGCTGACGGATATCCACGTGTTAAGAGACATATCCCAGATATCTCTGAAAAGAACTTTGTCGTAGAACAAGGGAGTGAGCTTAATATTTACTTTGACCGTCCTATTGACGACTTTGATTTCCGTGGTATTTCGCGAGATGGTATTACAGCCCAACAGGAAGTATTGCCTGAGAGTAAAGAGGTAAAGCTTACTTTTAACGAGGCGCTTGAGGAAGGCAAAGAGATCGAGTTTATCCTTTACTCAAAGCATAAAAGCCAATCCAATGACCAATACTTCCCTGTTGATACGATTGCACTTTCTGCGCGGGCTCCGCAGCCTTTGCAGTGGCCAAGTGATTCCACTGAACGTGAGATTCTCTCGATTGACCGTACGATTCCTAAAATTACCGAGGGAAAGTATATCGATATAAATTTGGATGCTCGCCTGACAACCCTTTTTGAGGACGGAGAGGCGGTTGCTAGTTATGTAAACTCCCCAGGTGCCAGCTCCACCCCAACACCAGTTGGTCAGTACAAAGTAGAAAACAAGGGGCTAAAGCCACTTTCCCGATCTTTTGGTGTCTACCTTCCCTATTGGTTGGCATTTACACCAGATGGCCTCTACGGTATCCATGACCTTGTAGAATGGCCTCCTGATCATCCAGACTATCCCAACTCTCCGCAAGGTGGAAAGGAGTCAATCGCGAGTATTGATTCTGCAGTCTCACCTGGATGTGTCCGACATGATAGCGAAAATTCTCTTTCTATCTATGAGTGGGCTGAAGTTGGTACGCCGATTATTATTTACTAAAATCTGTTCGTAATAAAAAAACCACCAAGCCGGTGGTTTTTTTATATCATGAAACTCTGATTAGAATCCAGACATGAAGCTAATGTATTCATTGAGCGTAACTGTTACAGCTCCAGCAAAGACAAATAGCAGAGCAAAGTTGTGCGTTGAATCCTCGTTCATATTTTCTTTTTATATTTATACTTTATATTATAAACATTTTTTGATCTTTGTAAATAGAAAAACTCCCATTGCTGGGAATTTTCCAAAAAAGTCTTTATGCCAAGTCTCCTAGGCATCCAAGTTGTTCTGCACTCAGGTAGTAAAATGTTACACGGTTTTTCATGTGAGCATCTTTCATCTTTTCGCATACTGCTTCTGATGCAGCCTTCGCTTTATCTGATCCAGCTTCTACACCGCATTTTTTCTCCATGAAGTTTTTGCGTACTGTCTCCATCTCGGAGTCATCACCACATGAGACGTACATCGCGTCACGATTTCCCAGTACTGGTGCAAGTGATTTCACGATTGCCGCTACTGCCTCCTCATTTACACTGTCTGTGTACTTTGCTACGTCTTCGACGTATTTTGCTATATCAGCCATATTATTAGCTTTAGCGATTTACAGTAGTATTGTAGCAAATTTTCTTAGAGAACCAAATCGGCTTCTGAGGCAATATTGCTTGTTTTTTATTCTATCGCCCACTTTTATGACATGCGGCGCACACTTCATCCTTATCATAATGTGCCATAAAAGCGCGCATTGCGCTAGAAAATGGTGCTATGCGGATGAAAACGACGAGATCCAGCAGTCTTCTTACCCACCATCCGACCCTGCCGTAAAGCTGTACCTTCCCAATTGTCGCACCTGCCCACCCAGGCCCAGCAGGAACAGCATAGAGGACATCTCGCGGTTTATACACCTTCACAGATTGTCCTGATAAATCTCTTTGGATTGAATTTGCTACATAGCTGGCATCGTATAGTGCGGTTTGTGCCATACCTGAGTACTTCGTTGATGCTGCATCCCCAACGACAAACACGTTGTGATGCCCTTTGGCTCTCATGTGGTGACAAACCACAGCTTTTGCACCACGAGTTAACTCAAATCCAGCATCTTCGATAAGCTTATGCGCTCTTACTCCTGCAGTCCATATTACCGTCTTGGCTGTAATCTTTGATTCCATGTTTTTCCCTTTGAGAAGTACACTTTCTGCTTCACCTTTGGTAATAGCTGTATCGAGCATGACGTTAATGCCCAAACTTTCAAGTCTGCGTTTCATTTTTTCACCGAAAGTAGCAGGCATAAGCCCTAGCAATCTGCTTTGTGCTTCTACGAGCTCCACACTTACAAGAGACGGATCACCTCCGTGAGATTCTGTGAGCATTCTTGCGTACTGCATCACCTCTCCAGCTACCTCGACACCAGTTGCGCCGCCGCCTACAACCACAAAGTTGCTACCACATACCTTTGCGTGTTTTGATTCCTCTGACTCGTCGTCTGGGTCACTTGGATGTGAGCATCCTTCAATTGTTTTTGTTATGTGGTTTTTTAAATTTATAGCTCTCTCGATACTTTTCATTCCATGTGCATTCTCTCTTAGGCCTGGTATGCCAAAGTAGATTGTTTGTGAACCGAGAGCTATCACCAATGTGTCGTAGCGATAGACTGATCCGCTAGCACCCTTTGCCTGATTATTTTCTTTGTCAATGCTCTGTATTGTGTCATGTATAACATCAACTTTTTTTGTATCAATGATCTCTCGCAATGGAAAACATACTTCAAGCGGGGTGTTTCCTGCTGCAACTCGGTATAGCGCTCCGTGATACTCAAAATGCTCCCGATCACTTACCAACCTTATAGTCGTACCTTGAGGGAGACGTTTTTTCGATAATTCTTGTGCACATTTCACACCAGCAAATCCTCCTCCGATAATTAGTATGTTGTGATTATTCATTTTTATTTTATTTCATTTTTTCCATTTTACCATAGATCATTTCACAATGCTCATTATAGATTTATATACGTATTTACCGTACAATGAATACTAGGTTGAGATTTTACAAATTATTCTCAGCTTTACGATAAAAAACTTTCGTCGTGATAAAAGGTTGCAATAAAATCAATTATGCATCGTACGACATATGAAAGAATAATTAAAATTATGAAAATTACATTCCTCGGCGCTGCTGGTGGTGTCACTGGCTCAAAGCATTTGATCGAAGTTGAAGGTAAGCGCATTCTTCTTGAGTGTGGTATGCATCAAGGTCAATTTATGGTCGCCAGAAAACTCAACGAAACACTTCCCTTTGATGTCAGCACAATTGATGCTGTGGTCCTCTCTCACGCACATATTGATCATAGTGGACTTCTGCCAGTACTTGCGAAACAGGGCTACAGAGGGCCAATTTTTGCGACTGATGGCACTACAGAACTTGTTCGCCCGCTTTTTTATGATGCAGCGCACATCCAAGTTGAAGATGCAGCATACTACAAGCAAAAAGCTGCAGAAAATCCAAATGTTGTTGCTTTTGAGGCGCTTTATGACCTCGATGATGTGAAGGCCTGTTTGGAGCTCTTTGAGCCACAGAAGCGTGGCACGACTTTTCGTGTGGCGGATGTAGCAGACGTTACGTTTGTTAACGCTGGACATATCTTGGGGAGTGCTCAGGTACACATTCGCGTTGGCGACAAAGCAGTTAGCTTTACTGGTGACCTTGGGCCAAGTAATCGTAAAATTTTACATGACCCTGTATCTACTGCAGGAGCGCAGGTACTCATCAGTGAGAGTACGTATGGTGGCCGTCTTCACAAAAAGCAATTAGCCGCTCGTGAGCAACTAAAGAAGGTCATTACAGATACCTATAGCAGAGGTGGCAAGATCATTATTCCTAGTTTTGCATTGGAGCGAACACAGGAAATTCTTTATGATTTGCACAGGCTTTACAATCTCAAGGAGATCCCACGAATACCAGTGTTTGTTGATAGCCCTTTAGCGACAGACTTTACCAAAATTTTTGGACAACACCTTGATGATTTTGATGAGGAGACACATGAGTTTTTTATTGATAAGAACAAAAATCCTTTTGCATTTAAAGGCCTCACTCACACTGCTAGTACGCGGGAGAGCAAAAAATTGAACGCCTTCTCGAAGCCGTGCATCATCATAGCAGGATCTGGGATGTGCGAAGCTGGCCGCGTGAAGCATCATCTCAAACACCACATAGATGATGCGCGCAATACAGTATTGATTGTCGGCTACCAAGCTGAGCATACCCTTGGCAGAAAGATTGTTGAAGGGGAGTCGCCCGTTCGCATCCTTGGCAAGATGATTGATGTTAAAGCTGATATTGTATCGATACGCTCTTATAGTGCACACGCTGATCAGAAAGAACTCATCACAAATATAGAAAAGACACCTGATGTAGAAAGTGTCTTCCTCGTACATGGTGACGACGAGCAGGCGGAAATCCTTAAAGCCAAGATCGATGAAATGGGAAAGCCGTGGACTGTACACGTCCCCATTCCGGGAGATTCTCACGAATTTTAGCATCAGCATGATTCGTCACACCTTAAAACCTCTGCTAGGCAGAGGTTTAGTGTTTACATTCTTTAATTTTTTTGTATTTTGCCTCTCTGTCGTTTATTGTCCGAGGTTATCTCCACAGACTTGATTGTTAACGCACAAATCTCTATTGACATAGTCTACTATTTGTAGTATATTTACAGTGTTTTTTGGGAGAAAACTACCATTAACGTATCCTTACGGCTCGCAGAGGCCGAGGTCACACTACATTGGAGTACATTGCAATTGAATATATTTCCTACAATACCTTTGGTTACAGTTATCATTGCCTTGGGCGCATTGTTCATTTTACAGTATCTTTATTCAAAAAAGACTAGTAGACGTTTGAAGCGAGCACTGAATATGGAGAAAAGACGTGCAGCATTTTTTCAAAGGAAAATTGCCTTATTGGAGGCATTGGCATTTACTGACGCTTTGACGGGTATACCTAATCGCACTGCCTTTCACGAAAAAGTTGAGCGCTATGTCAAGGGACAAGAAAATAGATCTCCTGACCATAAAACGATTGTCGCCTACGTAGACATTGACCACTTCAAAATGGTGAATGATATATTCGGCCACGATGTCGGAGATGTTGTTTTGAAGGAAGTTGCCAATAGAATATCTAGCGTATTTCAAAGGGAATTAGATAGCGTATACCGATATGGTGGAGAGGAGTTTATTATTATGGCAAATATTAGACCTGAAGATGCTAGTAATCTTTGCGCACTAGTTTCTGAAGCAATTTCCTGTGCTCCAATAATGGATCGCGGTGTTGCTCACGAGGTCACTGTGAGTATCGGATATGCGTTTATTGATGAAGGTGATGATCATATCAGACAACGGGTCGTAGACTGTATAGAAAATGCAGATATCGCTCTTTACAATGCAAAAAAAGCAGGACGAAATTGCTATATCGCTTATGATCCTACTTTTTCTGAAGTAGCCTAGCACAAAGACCACCCATTCAGGATGAATGGGTGGTCTTTTACATTTTACAAATGTTAGTTTACTGAGTTGAGATTTGCTCATCAACTTGATCTAGCTCCTCGCTCTCGGAGAGATCTCTTGGTTGTTCATCAACCTTTTGGTCTTGGATTACATTTGGGTCTTCTAGCGTCGGTTGGTTATCGTT
>CALHMM010000070.1 GCA_938034715.1 Minisyncoccota bacterium | reverse complement strand
TTAGTGTAGTGGAGATTATATTCACGGATGTGTCAGAGGATCCTGTGCAAGACCCTGCAGATGAGCCTGAAGAAGATCCAGCTTCTGTGCGGAGTGTGCTTTTCGATGATGCAATTACAACAAATTGGGAAAATTGGTCGTGGAATACAAATGGTCCAAAATTTGAGTCAGCGACTGGTCCAGACCAGCAGATAAGTCAAGTGATAAATCTCTCTTATACCGATGGATGGGGTGGTCTTTATTTCCACAAAAAATCTCCACTAAGCATCGAGCAAAGCGATGCACTGCAGTTTTGGATCAAAAATGAGAACGGGCAGGTCGCACAAGGCGTCACAGTATCTCTGTACGACACAGATAACAAGCGCGCTAAACGCATCGACTTGTCAGCATACGCGACATCAACGACGCAGTGGCAAAAGGTTGACATTCCTATGAGTGCTTTGATTAGTGAAAACAGTGAAATCAGTGGGATTGTAATACAAGATGGATCTGGAAGCGCAGGTGAGAAATACTATATTGACCAGATAAAAATTGTTAAATAGTGCTACGCGCTGTAAAAAGAAAAAATGAAGCACAAGGACTGATCAATGATCAAAACTTTTTGAAAAGATTATAGACCATTGAAATAATAAACCGTTATCAAATAAAATAAGGATATGCACAGCTTACTGAGAAGGACAGGAATCGGACGGGCCATGATTTTAGCTACAGTGATTTTTGTACTGGCTACGTTGCAGGCACAAGCAATCAATGGTTTGCCTGAAGGTTTTTCGGTAGATACGATAGCATCTGGCTTTAATCAACCGACAGCGATAAGTTTCGCACCAGATGGTCGCATCTTCGTAGCGGAAAAAGGTGGTAGTATCCGCGTTATCAAAGACGGAGCAGTTTTGCCGCAACCCCTAATCACATTGGAAAAAATAAACACTGTAGGCGACCGAGGGCTTATCGGGATGGCGCTAGATCCAAATTTTGACGAAAATGGCTTTATCTATCTTTCATACACGTACGAAAATAATCCGTCAGAGTTTTTGGTAAAGACTGCGCGCGTTGTACGAGCTACTGTAAGTGGAGATACAGTTGTGCCAGGTAGTGAGATCACCATTTTAGGTAGTGTGGGTGGAACACCAGAAAAACCATCATGCGAAGACTACCCGGTAAACTCAGATTGTATTGCCTCTGATTCTCTTAGTCACACAGTTGGCGGTATAAATTTTGGTCTTGATGGGAAGCTTTATGTAGCAACTGGTGATGGTGCCGGATTTCAAGGGATTGACTTGAAGGCATTTCGTTCCCAAGACCTAGATCATTTAAGTGGGAAGATTCTCCGTATAAATACTGATGGTACTGGTGTCTCAGATAACCCTTTTTTCACAGGAAACCCAGATGATAACCGTTCAAAGGTATGGTCCTATGGATTGCGAAATCCATATCGATTTACAGTGCATCCAGTTGATGGACGGCTGATAGGTGGAGAAGTGGGTTGGTTTACCAAAGAAGAAGTGAATCACCTGCAAGCTGGCAAAAATTACGGATGGCCCTGTCGTGAAGGAACTGATGCATCAGTCGGTGGATACACAAGTGAAGATGGTTGTCCGATAACGACAGAATTGACAGACCCAGTCTATGACTATTTCCACGAAGGTGGTCGTGGGGCTGTTACAGGCGGTTCTTTTGCTCTGAGCTCCACTTACCCAGAATACTTCCGCGGATCATACATGATTGGCGATTTTGCATTGGATTTTATCAAATACTTACGATTTGATGAGAATACAAATGTCATTTCAGTAAACACATTTGCATCTTCTGATGTGGGTGCTCCTGTAGAATTTACCACAGGGCCTTCGGGGCTTGTGTACTATCTATCAATTTCACAAGGAGAGCTTCGCGTCATTAATTACACTGAACAAGAGCAGGAGTCACAAGATCCAGTAGCGCAGTTCAGTGCTACAAAAACAGAAACTGAACCCTTTCGAGGTATTTTTGATGCAACAAGCTCTTTTGATCCTGAAGGGGAATCACTGACGTATAGCTGGGATTTTGGCGATGGTACAACAGGTACAGGAAGACAAGTTTCTCATGAGTATGGTCAAGGTGAATATACCGTTACGTTAACAGTATCGACGCCACGCGGTGATACAAATTCTGCAACGACAACACTCCTCTTTACGACATCTAAAACAGAAGGCTTGCCAGAACCCATTCTTATAAGCGCAAAAACTGGTGAGGGCACACTATTTGTCGGCTCAGAAATGGAATTTGAGGTAACTCTTGGGAGCACAAAGAGTGGTAGCGATTTTAATTTCTTTTTTGAAATAGTAAACGAGCAAAACGAAGTCATAAAGAAATTTGACTTCAAAAATATAACAATCCAAGAGGGAGAAACACAGACTTTTAAAGGTACGTGGACTCCATTTGAAATTGGCAATCTTGCCATAAGCTATGGTTTCTACAAATCAGATTTCAGTGCTCAGATATTTGACTTTCTCTTCAAAGAGACTCCATTTGAAGTAGTAAGTAGAACCCCAGATTTACCAGATCCACAACCGCCAACTGATCCAGTCGATCCACCACAAGGCCCGACATGTTACGACGCCCCACCCCTGGGGAATAACAAAGGATGGGACGGGGAAGGAAACTGTCACGTCAACGGAGAGCCGTGGGTACCAGGCATTAGCGACCAGCCAGGATATCAAGCGGGTGATACACTTGATCTAGAACCAGAAAACCCGACAGATCCACCAGTTGACCCTCCAGTCGATCCACCAACTGACCCAGTCGATCCACCACAAGGCCCGACATGTTACGACGCCCCACCCCTGGGGAATAACAAAGGATGGGACGGGGAAGGAAACTGTCACGTCAACGGAGAGCCGTGGGTACCAGGCATTAGCGACCAACCAGGATATCAAGCAGGTGATACAGTCCAAGATCCAGAAAATGCAATAAATATTTTTGATGGAGGATTAAGTACTTCTTGGGTAAGTTGGTCATGGAATACCAATTTAAACACCACCGAGTTAGTCGGTTCTGACAGCACACCATCAAACGTTCTTCAGGCGACATATACTGCACCGTACGCTGGTGTCTATCTGTACACGGCAAACACACTACAACTCGACAACACAAAATCTTTGCAACTTACTATTCGTGCTGAAGAAGGAAATGTAAGTAATGATTTGGTCATTGCACTATACGATCAGGACAATCGAGAAATCGAACAACTAAAACTAAGTGATTATGGCACTTTAACTAATGGTCAGTGGGTAACCATAAACATCCCGGTAAGTGACTTCACCCAAGGAGAGTTCAAAATCAACGGATTAGTGATCCAAGAAGATGCCGGAATATTAGGTGAATCATATTCTATTGAAAATATTCAAATAGGAAATTGGATCTAAAATTCTAGAAAACTAAAAATCCCTCTACGGGGATTTTTAGTTTATGAATCTTTATGGATTTAATTGCTAGTTCACGTCTATTTCTGCAATTGCTTGATTTAGCGTTGAAACAGTTTGCACACCGACAAATGGAATATTATTGATAAAAATAGTTGGTACTTGCGTTAGGCCAAATGTTTGAAAGAGTCTATCTTGTCTCGTGATTTCAATATTATCTTCGCTCAGGCAGGAACTAAAGGTGTCATTGTCAATGCCGACACTAGTGGCATATCTAGCGAAGACTGGATCCAAAGCATTAACTTCCAACCATGCCGCTTGGCGAGCAAAAAGTCTGTCAGTAAAAGCCTCTCCCTTGCCCGCTAGATGAGCGCACGCTATAGCTCTTGTAGCAGAGATATTCTCCTTTTGTAATTTCTCAGAAAAATGCTCTACTACTTTCACGCGAGGGTTAGACTTCTCTATGCTCTTAATGACATCCCGTGCTGTTTTACACGCCGGGCAATCTGTAGTTAAAAACGCATGTATTTCCAATTGATTACTTGCTTCGGCCCGTTGCGTGGTGGTACTAGTACCTTGTGAGGGAAACCCGTCTAGATTTTTTGTTGTAGCAATATATTTTGCCGGAGCGTGGCCTAGAGCATGCGTGTAAAACTGTTGAGAGCCATCTGATTTCTCGCTGAAAAATTCTTTCCCTTCCTCATAAAAAGTCGTTTGTGTAATATCTTGTGAAAAGACAATGCCAGGTAAATATCCAACACCTTGTTCGAGGGCCTGACTCTGCACTTCCTTGTCGTCAGTATCAAGTAGAATAATCTCTTGAAGCGTTGGTAGAGAGGCTTGGAGTTTAGCGATAATCTCCTTAGCTTCATCATCACATTTATTACATGTTGCAGAGGTATAAACCGTTACAGAAAGTGGATTTTGCTCATATCGTACAAAGGTTTTATCGCTGTATGTTGTGATTGGGTCATCATTTAAAAACTGTGATAATTGATTCTCCAACGCTTCATTCTCATCGCGCAGATTGCCAACAACTGAAAAAGTAGTAAACAAAAAAAATCCTACTATACCTAACAATATAATCGCCAAAAAAAATCCAGACAATCTCTTTTTCCTATTGATAGTGCGTTGGAGCTTTGGGCTCTCACTTGTTTGAGGTGTCATGAACAAATAAATTTTAATATCCAGTAGTTAGTTAGTGGTCTCCGGAGCGTCAGACTATGATAAATTCATGAGCGATACATCTTTGTAAAAAGACTAAAAAGATGTTACTTTATAAAAGTGCCAATAATTATACCATACCAATGCTAAAATTCAGAGTTTGCTTAATAATACTAGCAACAGTATTTTTGCCACTTTCACATATTGAGGCAGCGGGATGGTGGGGTAATGGCTATAAACCTCCCGCCTGGATCCTTGCTAATGGCGGATCGATCATTCGCCTCAACATAAGAGGGGGAGATGCCGAGGAATTTAAGGCATTCATGACAAAAGCGGGTAAATATGTCGAAGTAGAGTTTGGCGACAATATGCTCTTCGATGATGCAAAAGATGGGACATACGTTATTACAGTTTACGACTGCAATAGAGATTGTTCCTACCAAGAGCGCAACGATAAAAAAAGGCTTCGTGGCAATGATAGCAAAAAAGCCTCAATAAGTGTCGTCGCCAGACCAGGAAAAACAACGTATCTGACATACGATACCGACAAAAAAACACTATTCGTTACAGGATCTGATGTCCCAAAAGCGGCTCCTCCTAAACCACAATTAACACCGGCACAGCTGATCGCTCAAGCAGCGGTCGCAGACCAAGGAAAAGCCTGCGATGTTACAAGACTACACCCAGCAGCAAAAAGCGACTATTTTATCTTTCCGTCACAATAGTCGGCAACAGCGAGTTTGATCCGAGTATCACCAATCAGAGGTTCAAGACCTTAACAGGATGCAATTAGTATCCTGTGTTTTGGCGGAAGTATATAAAGCAACAATGTGAAGATGTGTGAAATACGCAGAAAATATATGATATGCAAGGAATGATTTTCGCTGGTCTTGGCAGCAAAATTTTCAACCGCAGTGTGTGTTTGGAAAGGTAATGTTTAGGGGAAAAACGATAGAAAGCGTAAAAGTGAGCAAAATAGGGAAATGATGCAAGATAATCAAGGTATTGACAATATACGATAAATAGTATATAGTTGAGTGTTATCAAAGTACAAAAGAAATGAAAATCACTATTCTTATACCATGTCACAATGAGCAAAGCGGTCTACCTGCGACGATTTCGTCGTGTCTTGACCAATCTCGCCAAGCTGACGAAATCGTAATAGTAGATGATGGTAGTACCGATAATACAAGAAAAATTATTCTAGAAGCAGCAAAAAAGCATGAAAAGATAAAGCCAGTGCTACTTGATGAAAATACTGGGATCAAAAGTATGGCACAAGAACATGGCCTCAGACATGTAACTGGTGATGTATTTATCACGCTTGATGCTGATACTGAAGTCTCTTATCGCTTTGTGAGACATGTTGAAATGGCTTTTGAGGACGAAAATGTCGTCGCCTTTAGTGGCTATGTACAAAGTAACAAGAGGAATCTTCTTACAGCTTGCAGAGAAATCGAATACACTCTGCTACAAAACATTTTCAAGTACGCACAATCCCTTGTGGGTTTTGTATACATAATTCCAGGTTGTGCGGGTGCGTTCAGAACAGATTTTTTCAAGAGAGAGATGCTCTTTGAGCACGACACACTTGCAGAAGATCTAGACATTTCTTATCAGGTCAATGCTTCAACTTCTCGCATTATATTTGACACTAAGGCTGTTGTAAGGACAAACGATCCAGACTCACTAAGGAGTTACATCGGTCAAGTACGCAGGTGGTATGGCGGAACATGGCAATGCTTACTGAAGCACATTTCACAAGTGCTGAACAATCCTCTGCAAACACTCTTTCTTTCAATGATGTTCTTGGAGGGATTAGTCGGACTTGTTGGAATCATCTATATACTGTTTATGGACGTCCAATACTTTGTTCTCGCTATAAGCTATTACATAGCGCTAGCATTTGCAATCGGACTAGTTGTGGCCATTACACGCAAGAGACTAGATCTGATGCTCGCAGCACCATTTTACCCATTATTACATTTATTAAACCTCACACTGTTTTTAGAGCAGTTCATAAAGACAGTTATTTTCAGAACAAAAAATCTCACGTGGTATAAGCCCGCAAGATATTAATGACAATACTATGATTTCACTAGGATTTCTCACAATTTTGATAAGCGTCGGCTTGATTGCCGTATTTAAAATATCGCACAATTTTGTTGCGCGTATCACCTCGCTTGGTATCGTTGCTGCGACAGTTTTTGTAGTAGTCTTTGGTTTTGTTTCAATCAAAAACGCCACAGCAGGTAAGCAAGGCGTCGTTGGATACACACAACGATTCATCCAAGAAAACTTCCAAGGGCGATGCTTTAATTTTGAAAAATACGCTCACAGCTCCCGAGATACATTATGGGTAGTACTTCGAATGGATGATATACAATCAGGAGCATGGAACGAATTGTCCGAGATGGCAGTAAATGATGCGATTGATAGAGGGATTCCACCATTGCTCGGAGTAATCCCAAAAGATATCGAAAATGATAAAAAAACACTACGTTATTTAAAAAAAGCAAAATGTAATCTAGAAATAGCTCAGCACGGGTGGGATCACCAGCTACAAGATGGCGCAAAGTACAATGGGAAGGCAGAATTTGAAGATCTGAGTTACGAAGAGTCATTTGAACGCATCAAAAAGGGAAAAGGTATTCTTGAAGGCACATTTGACACAGAGGTTACGACATTTATCCCACCAAGAAATATTTACTCCAAAGGAACTATTCAAGCACTTATGGAGCAAGGTTTCAGGGATGTTTCAGCTAAGGGAGATTGGACATTTGATTTCGATTCAACAACGTACTCGTACGATTACAATCGTCTAGAAACACCAAATACCATCATTGATCAGTGTAAATTGGCATGGAGAGAGAAAAATATCTGCGTTATCATGACGCACCCACAGGACTTTACAGATCTCAGTGGCGAGCTAGACGTTGAAATCTACCAAAGATACTACCTTGGTCTTTTAGATCAGTTAAGTTCTTATGACAATGTAGGTTTCATAACTCCCAAAATCTACAACGATATTTACAACCAGGAAACCGTCCAATAACATTCACAAATCAAGCAAAAGCACCTTTCCAAAAAGGTGCTTTTGATGTATTATGGGATAACTTTAAAATTGAATTTATTCTTTATGGCCGCAGATAATTTGGCAATCCGATTCGGAAACGTATCATACGAATACAGTGATGGAAAGGTCACACTTGATGAAGCATCATTTACACTCAGGGAAGGTTCAAAAGTAGCCCTCATGGGTCAAAATGGCGCAGGGAAGAGTACTCTTTTCAACATTATCCAAGGGAAGCTAAAGCCACTTTCAGGAAAAGTATTTATAGACTCCAGCAATACAATTGCCTGTTCGCAGCAAGTTATTCCGCGTGATCAGCTTGAGCTGAGTGTGGAAGATTTCTTTGCGCTGTATTTCACTGGGCAAGACTATGATCTCAACCGCAAAATCAAGGAAGTTCTGAGTGTTGTAAATTTAACGATTCCAACTGATAAGCTAGTTAAGGATTTTTCAGGAGGACAGCAAGCAAGGCTTCTATTAGCCTCAGCTTTGATACAAGATCCAGACATCCTTTTGCTAGACGAGCCAACTAATAATCTTGATGCAGAAGGTATTGGTCATTTGATGATGTTTCTGATGAGTACAGATAAG
>CALHMM010000069.1 GCA_938034715.1 Minisyncoccota bacterium | reverse complement strand
CTGCATTGATTTGCTTTTTGGCTGTGATATCATGTATATATGCAGAAAAATTACGAAAAATACTTAACTTTTGGTTTTGTTGGGATCGCCATGACTTTTGTCGGCGTTTCTTGGATTTCTCAGGGACAAATTGATGGATCTAGTGAGTCTGGTACTGCCAAGCTAAGCTTGGAGTCTGCTCCTCTCGTAGGGGACGAGCAGTATGGAGGAGAGGCTCCGTTGCGCGCTGATGAAATTACAGAAAAGTCTTTTGCTAAGAGAATTTTTTCGAATTTTGGATTGACGTCGGATGAACAGTCACTTGAAACAGTTGCGCGGGTAACTGATCAATCATCACCTGAGGAGGAAAATGTCCTTGTAGCACACGGTACGTCTGAGGATGTAGATAAAGGTTTTGGTATAGAGACTTTTGTCAAAAAATGGAAGAAGGAACGAAAGCAAAAGGAAGAAGATGAAGAAGAGGAGGAGGAGCGAGAGAAAGAGCAAGAGCGAGAACAAGATCAGTATAAAAATATTGCGAGCGTTGATATGGATGATTTCAAAAAGCCATACTACCAACGTGAAGATACTGAAGAGATAAATATTGAATCACGTCAAGTGCTTATCCAAAACGCTAGTCGAGGTGGATCCTTTGGTCAGATCATTAAAAAGTCGAATGAAAAACTTGAACCGATAAGTATCAGAGCTGAAGACGCGATCCAACGTCGGATGCTGGATGAGTTGCAAGCAATTCAGGTGTGGGCAAAAGGCGAGAGGTTGATTTTTTCAGAGATGGGTATTTCCAATGCAGGAGATGATGCTAAATATATCGCTCTTGCTAACAAGTTTTTTGAAGCGGCAAATCCAATGGGCTTTAGTGTGATGGGTTGGGCGGCAGGTGATTGGTGGGGTGGGTATAATGTTTCGCTTTCACCTGGTTCGCAAATCTCTACAACTGGTATCAGTGGACCTTTTGTAAACAATCCTTCCACAAATAGATATGTGCGTGGATTAAATTTGGCAGGAGGAGAATTTGGCATGGGCTCCAACGGTGATGGTGATATAGGGTCAATCAATGTACAGTATACATATCATGCTGGATCTGGTCTATGGAAGACAATGAAAGATCGTGGTTTTACACACGCACGATTCCCTTTTCGTCTCGAGAGACTTTTTAATACGGATGGATCGTTCAATGAAAATGACAAACGACTTTTCCTCGAAGGTCTTTCTAGTGCACGCGCTGCCGGTATGAAGGTGCTTTTGGACCCGCACAATTATGGCACTCTTCAAATTAATGGTAATAATAGCGTTTTGGAGCGTAGTGCTTTTACGCAGAGTTTGTACAACAAGATGATGCGAAATTTGGCCCAATTAGCCAATGAGAATTCTGATATTGTAGATATGATTGGTCTGATGAATGAACCCAAGAATCTCGATCCAAAGGACTGGGAGCGACAGGCGCAATCGGCGCTTGATGCGGTGCGGTCTGCAGGGTTTACGGGTGTGATTGAAGTTCCGACTGGATACTGGCAAGGAGTACAAGATGCTCCCACTATCCATCCAAATGGACCATGGATTGACGATCCTCTAGACAATATTATGTATGGTGTACATCATTATTTCGATAGGAATCATAGTGGTAGTTACCAGAGAAGTTACGCAGAAGATGAAAGAGATTTACGTCAATATTATTCACCAGGAACTGTAACTGTGTATGGAGTGAAGTAGACTTTGGTATAGTTTGGGATCAAATGATGTAGACGTCGTACGCGGTTGACTGACCTATAGTATTTACAATTGTATATTTTTATGCTATAGTTTGTCAGTAGTATTTTCTACATTTTTGGGAGAGGTAACTTGAAAATTTTTTATCGCATTCTTTTGAGTTGTGCCACACTATTTTTCGGAACGCAGATCTACGCACAGACACTTACTGTTATGGCTGATGATGCTCATCAACGTCGCATGCTAGAAGATGTGCGTTCTGTGATTGCTTGGCGTTCGAGTAACCCTGAGCAACCAGATGTTCGTTTGATGATCAGTGAATTGGGTGTGCCTACGCAGGGTCCAGATGTGGAGTTGTACGCACAGTTATTGGAAAAACTCTACAGTGTGTTTGAACACTGCTCGATCGATGCTGGTATATGGGCTGCAGGACATTGGTGGGATCAAGATGCTCCCGATCCTGATGACTATAAATTGACGATTTTTCGTGAAGGTGTGGTTACTGATGACGCTGTTACGCAGGTGTATTTAGCACACCAGTCAACTGACAAGAGATTAAACATCATTTCTTTGGCGGGTGCGGAGTTTTCTTTGCCGCAGCATGCCGAAGATCCAGAACAGACTTTTGAAAAAGGTCTTGGAAATATAAATCATGATTATATCTATCACAGTGATGGTCAGTACGGTGATATTTGGGAAAAGCTTGCTGAGTCTGGGTTTAGTCACGTGCGATATGCTTTTCGTTTGGAGTTGTTGTTTGACAGCGCTAGTGGGGAATTTCGCAAAGAAGACTTTGAGTATTTCTTGCAAGCAATTGAGCTCGCTAGGAAGGCAGGTATCAAAATTTTCTTGGATCCACATAATTATGGTGCAATTCTTGTGCCACATGATGACGTTTTTCGACTTGCACCACTTGGGAGCGACGCATTTCCTGAGAGTCTGTATCATAAGATGCTTGTTCAGGTGGGTGAGATCGCGCATGATAATGATGACGTCGTGGATATGGTAAGTATCATGACGGAACCAGTAAATGTGCCAACAAATGAATGGTCGTCATATGTGCAGGGTGCAGTGGACGCAGTACGTGCAGGAGGATTTACTGGATATGTGAAGTGGCCAACTGCATCGTGGCAAGGAATCACGAGTCCTATGCGATATCACCCAGATGGTCCGATTACAGTGAATGATCCTTTGGGTAAAATTGCTGTTGGTGTGCATTTGTACATGGATCTTAACCAGAGTGGATGGTACAGTAGTTCTTACGCGGA